>SSSX01000595.1 GCA_015657735.1 Zoogloeaceae bacterium | reverse complement strand
CATCTTGACGAAAAGCTCACGGGCGATCTCGCGCCCGCCCAGCGACGCCAGATGGCCAGTGGTCATCTGACAATCTAGCACGCGAAAATCGTGTTGCTCAAGAAAGCGGGTCAGGTGGGCAAAGGCGATCTTGGAGGCATCGGTACGGCGGCTGAACATCGATTCGCCGTAGAACGCACGACCCAATGCCATGCCGTAGAGGCCGCCAGCCAGTTCGCCGTCCACCCAGGTTTCGACCGAATGGGCGTAGCCGAGTTCGTGCATGCGGATGTAGGCGGCCTGGATGGCCGGCGTGATCCAGGTGCCGCCGCCGGGTTCGCGGGCTTCGGCGCAGGCCCGGATGACGGCCGGGAAGTCGCTGTCGAGACGCACTTCGTAGTTGGCCTTGCGCAGTGTCTTGCGCAACGAACGGGTGATCCGGACCTGGTCGGGAAAGACGACCATGCGCGGGTCGGGGCTCCACCACAAAATCGGCTCGCCGTCGTTGAACCACGGAAAAATGCCGCGCCGATAGGCGGCGAGCAGCCACTCGGGCGTCAGCGCACCGCCCGCGGCGAGCAGGCCATTCGGGGTGCGCAGCGCGCGGGAGGGCGGGGGGAACGCAGGACGACAGGGGTCGTCGCCAAGCCAGGGAATCATGTCGCGACCGGTTCCGGAGCCGGATGGCGGCGGGACTCAGTTGGTCTGGATCTGGCGCGTCTGACTGCTCGGCAGGACGCGCCGGGCGCCGTCGTAGCGGGCGGCCCAGTAGCTGATGCGCATGTCCTCAACGCGGACTACGCCGCCGGCCGACGGGGCATGCACGAACTGGTAGTTGCCGAGATAGATGCCGACGTGGGAAAAGGCGCGGCGCATGGTGTTGAAGAAGACGAGGTCGCCGGGTTTCAGGTCGTTGATCTTGACCTGTTCGCCGGTCTGGGCCATTTCTGAGGCGGTGCGGGGCAGGCCGAAGCCGAGCGCATCGGAGAACACCTTGCCGACGAAGCCGCTGCAATCGAAACCGGTGAGCGGACTCGTGCCGCCGAGGCGGTAAGGGACGCCGAGAAAATTGAGGCTGCGATCGACCAGCGAGCGGATCGAGTCGGTGTAACGTTCGAAGACCGATGCGGGAATGGCGGGAACGGGCTCATCAGCGGTGCCGACAGGAGGCTCCGCCGCGAGGGCTGCGCCGGAGAACGCAGCCACTACAAAAAAGCCGAGGATCGTCTTTTTAATAGGCATCAAAGCAGTCTACCGAACGAGGGTTTAAGTGTAAAGAATTTCGACAAATCCCGCCAAATATCGATGCTGCATTGCGTCATGTGCACTGTGCCACAGCATGACCCTGACGTCATCGGTAGTATTTCTCCCGCACTGGTCGCGAGCCGCGACGTTCGGGAGGCCGCGCGGAAAGTGCGCCGT
>SSSX01000594.1 GCA_015657735.1 Zoogloeaceae bacterium | reverse complement strand
GAAAGCGCCTTCAACCCCGCCGTGTCGCTGATCATCGACAGCAAGTTCACCCGCCTGCAGCGCGATCCGGCCAGCTACCGCATCGACGGCTTCATGCCGTCCGGCGGCGAGGTCGGCCCGCCGCGCAAGGGCTTTTCCCTCGGTGAGTCGGAGCTGGCCCTGTCGGCCAGCGTCGATCACCTGTTTCGCGGCACCGCGCGCTTTTCGCTGGCCGAGGACGACGGCGCCGGCAAGGTCGAGGTGGAGGAGGTCAACGTCGAAACCCTGGCGCTGCCGGCGGGTCTCAAGCTGAAGGCCGGGCGCTTCCTGTCGGGGGTCGGCTATCTCAACCAGCAGCATCCCCACGAATGGGATTTTGCCGACGCGCCGCTGGCCTATAAGGCTTTCTTCGGTTACCGGCTGCAGAACGACGGCGTGCAGTTGCGCTGGGTGGCGCCGACCGAGCTGTTCGTCGAACTCGGCGGCGAGCTGGCCGACGGCGGAAAATTCCCCGGCGCGGAACGCCGCGCCAACGGCGCCGGCCTGTGGACGGCCTTCGCCCATGTCGGCGGCGACATCGGCGTCTCGTCGGCGTGGCAGGCCGGCCTGTCCCACGTGCGGGCCGAGCCGCGGGGCCGCAGCTTCGACGACGGCGGGGTGACCAACGCCTTCTCGGGCCGCAGCGAGACCTGGATCGCCGACTTCGTCTACAAATGGGCGCCCGACGGCAACAGCAGCGACACCCACTTCAAGTTGCAGGGCGAATATCTGCTGCGGAGCGAAAGCGGCGCGCTGACCTACGGCGGCGACGGTGTCGACTACGCGGCGCGCCTGCGCCAGGGCGGCGGCTACCTGCAGGCGGTCTATCAGTTCATGCCGCACTGGCGGGTCGGTCTGCGGGGCGACTGGCTGCGCTCGGGCAGCGTGGCGCTGGGCGGGCTCACTGCCGCCGAGCTGCCGGTTCTTGCGTCGGGTCACGATCCGCGCCGCCAGTCGGCGATGGTGGACTGGTCGCCGTCCGAGTTCTCGCGGCTG
>SSSX01000593.1 GCA_015657735.1 Zoogloeaceae bacterium | reverse complement strand
GGTCGCGTCGTGAGTGGGGGCGACGGGCTCGCATGCCGGCAGGCTGAGCGGGCTGCCGGTCAGGCCGGCGACCTCGCGGGCGATGCCGGTGAGGCTCAGGCAATCGGCGCGATTGGGCGTCAGCTTGATCGTGAACAGCGTATCGTCGAGCGCGAGGTAGTCGCGCAGATCGGCGCCGACCGGCGCATCGTCGGGCAGCACCAGCAGACCGCCACTGTCGTCGGCAAGGCCCAGTTCCTTCGCCGAGCACAACATACCGAAGGAGTCGACGCCGCGCAGCTTGGCCGCCTTGATCGCGAAACCGGCCAGATCGGCGCCGACCAGCGCACACGGAATCCTGAGGCCGGCGGCCGCATTAGGCGCGCCGCAAACGATCTGCAGCAGCTCGCCCTGCCCGGCGTCCACCTTGCAGACGCGCAGCTTGTCGGCGTTGGGATGCTTCTCGGCTTCGACGATCCGCGCGACGACGACCTTGGAGAATGCGGAGGCGACGCCGTCCTGCTCTTCCACTTCCAGTCCGGCCATCGTGAGCAGATGCCCAAGCTGGTCCGAATCCAGCGCCGGACTGACGAAACTGCGCAACCAGAGTTCTGAGAATTGCATGACTTACCTGAATTGACCGAGGAAACGAAGATCGCCTTCGAAGAACAGACGCAGGTCGTTGACACCGTAGCGCAGCATGGTCAGCCGATCCGGCCCCATGCCGAAGGCGAAGCCGGTGTAGCGCTCGGGGTCGATGCCGCCGTAGCGCAGCACGTTGGGGTGGACCATGCCGCAGCCGGCGATCTCCAGCCAGCGGCCCTTCATCGCGCCGCTCATGAAGGCCACGTCGATCTCCGCCGACGGCTCGGTGAACGGGAAGAAGGACGGACGGAAACGCACCTGCAGGTCGTCACTCTCGAAAAAGCTGCGCAGGAAATCGGCGACCACGCCCTTCAGGTCGGCAAAACTGACCGACTCGCCGACCCACAGGCCTTCGACCTGGTGGAACATCGGCGAGTGGGTGGCGTCGGAGTCGACGCGGTAGACGCGGCCCGGCGCGATCACGCGCAGCTCGGGCATCACCGGTTTGTCCTGGTGCGCCGCCACATGGGCCTGCATCGCGCGGATCTGGACCGGGCTGGTATGGGTGCGCAACAGCACGCCCTCGCCGTTTTCCAGATAAAAGGTGTCGTGCATCGAACGGGCCGGGTGGTTGGCCGGCGTGTTCAATGCGGTGAAATTGTAGAAATCGGTCTCGATCTCCGGACCTTCGGCAACATCGAAGCCGATCGAGCGGAACAGTTGCTCGACGCGCTCCAGCGTGCGCACCACCGGATGCAGGCCACCGAGTCCGGCGCCACGGCCGGGCAGCGTCACGTCCAGCGCCTCGGCGGCGAGCTGGGCTTCGAGGGCCGCCTGCTGCAGCGCATCGCGGCGCGCGGTGAGCAAGGCCTCGATGGCGGATTTGGCCTTGTTGATTTCGGCGCCGGCGCTCTTGCGCGCGTCCGGATCGAGTTTGCCGAGGCCCTTCAGCAGCTCGGTGAGCGAGCCGCCCTTGCCGAGATAGCGTGCCTTGGCGGCTTCGAGCGAGGCGCCGTCCGCGGCGGCGGCGAAATCGACGCCCGCCTGGGTAACGAGTTGATCGAGTTGATCCATTTTTCTGTCTTATCCCGGGTTCAGGACAAAAAAAAGGAGGCCAGGCCTCCTTTTTTCGTGCTGCGCTGGCTTACGCCGCGAGCTTGGCCTTGGCTTGTTCGGCGAGCGCCGCAAACGCGGGCTTGTCGAACACGGCCAGATCGGCCAGAACCTTGCGGTCCACTTCGATGGAGGCCTTCTTCAGGCCGTTCATGAAGCGGCTGTAGGTCAGACCGACTTCACGCGCGGCGGCGTTGATACGGGCGATCCACAGGGCGCGGAACTGACGCTTGCGCTGACGACGGTCACGGTAGGCATATTGCCCGGCCTTCATCACCGCCTGCTTGGCGATCCGGTATACGTTCTTGCGACGACCACGATAGCCTTTGGCTTGATCGAGGACTTTCTTGTGACGGGCACGTGCGGTTACACCGCGTTTAACTCGGGGCATTGCGTTCTCCTAGATCAGGCGTAGGGCATCATGGCGCGGATGGACTTTTCGTCCGCAGCGTGAACGGCAGTCATGCCGCGCAGCTGGCGCTTGCTCTTGGTCGTCTTCTTGGTCAGGATGTGGCGTTTGAACGCCTGCGAACGCTTGATGCTACCGCCCGAGCGGATCTTGAACCGCTTGGCGGCCCCGCTCTTGGTCTTCATCTTGGGCATGAAGTACTCCAGCTTATGTCATGGCCCCGGGTGGTTTCCGACTTCCGGAAACGCTTCAACAACCCGTCACCACTTGTTGTCGGCGGGCTGCCCGCCCGCCGGTTTCCGGCGCCTCACGGCACCGGGAATCCTGTTCAATGCTTCTTCTTCGGCGCGATGACCATGATCATCTGGCGCCCTTCCATCTTCGGCATCTGCTCGACCTGACCGACTTCCTCGAGGTCGGCCTTGACGCGCTCCAGCTGGCGCATGCCGAACTCCTGGTGAGCCATCTCGCGGCCGCGGAAACGCAGCGTCACCTTGGCCTTGTCACCTTCGTTCAGGAACTTGATGAGGTTGCGCAGCTTGATCTGATAGTCGTTCTCGTCCGTACCCGGACGCAGCTTGACTTCCTTGACCTGGATCTGCTTTTGCTTTTGCTTGGCTTCGTGGGCGCGCTTGGCTTCTTCGTATTTGTACTTGCCGAAGTCCATCAAGCGACACACCGGCGGCTTCGCCATCGGGGCGATCTCTACCAGATCGACCCCTGCTTCTTCCGCCGCTTCGAGTGCAGCACGCAAAGAAACGATGCCGATCTGCTCACCGTCCTCACCTGTCAGACGCACCTCCGGCGCATTGATTTCGCCGTTGACGCGCAGCTTCTTATCCTGAGCGATGGTTTGACTCTCCTAAAAAAACAAAAATATCAGGCCGTGCCGGCAAACGTGGAAATTTCACGCTGCCAACGCTCGACAACCGTATCGAGGGACATTTGACCGAGGTCTTGATTACCCCGGGCGCGCACGGCCACCACTTCGGCTGCCTTTTCCTTGTCGCCAACGACAAGCAGGTAAGGCAGCTTACGTACGCTATGTTCGCGTATTTTATAAGTAATTTTCTCGTTGCGCAAATCCGCCTCGACGCGGAAGCCCCGCGAACGCAGCGTCCTGACGACTTCCGTCACGTAATCGGCCTGGGCTTCGGAGATGTTCAGCACCACCGCCTGCACCGGCGACAGCCACAGCGGCAGTGCGCCGGCGTGGTTTTCGATGAGAATGCCGATGAAGCGCTCGAGCGAACCGAGGATGGCGCGATGCAGCATCACCGGACGGCGACGCGAGTTGTCCTCCGCGACGTACTCGGCATCGAGACGCTCGGGCAGCACGAAATCGAGCTGCATCGTGCCGCACTGCCAGGAGCGGCCGAGCGCATCCTTGACGTGATATTCGATCTTCGGACCGTAAAAGGCGCCTTCGCCGGGCAGCTCGTCCCAGCGATGCCCGGACGCCGCCAGCGCCTCGCGCAGACCCTGCTCCGCCTTGTCCCAGACCTCGTCGCTGCCGGCCCGCTTGTCGGGGCGCAGGGACAGCTTGACGGCGACATCGGTAAAACCGAAGTCACGATAGACGCGCGACAGCAGTTCGTTGAAGGCCGTCACCTCGGAGACGATCTGATCCTCGGTGCAGAAGATGTGCGCATCGTCCTGGACGAAGCCGCGCACCCGCATCAGGCCATGCAGCGCGCCGGACGGTTCGTTGCGGTGGCAGGAACCAAACTCGGCCAGGCGCAGCGGAAGGTCGCGGTAGGAATGCAGGCCGTGGTTGTAGATCTGGACGTGACCCGGACAGTTCATCGGCTTGATCGCGTAGTCGCGCTTTTCCGATTCGGTGGTGAACATGTTGTCGCGGTAGTTGTCCCAGTGACCCGAGCGCTCCCACAGCTGACGGTCCATGACCAGCGGGGTCTTGACCTCCTGATAGCCGGCCTCGGTCAGCACGCGGCGCATGTACTGCTCGATCTGCTGCCACAGCGTCCACCCGTGCGGATGCCAGAACACCATGCCGGGCGCCTCGTCCTGCAGGTGGAAGAGATCGAGCTGCTTGCCGAGGCGGCGATGGTCGCGCTTCTCGGCCTCCTCGAGCATGTGCAGATACGCGTCCTGATCTTCCTTCCTGGCCCAGGCGGTGCCGTAGATGCGCTGCAGCATCTCGTTCTTCGAGTCGCCGCGCCAGTAGGCGCCGGCCACTTTCATCAGCTTGAAGACTTTGAGCTTGCCGGTGGACGGAACGTGCGGGCCGCGACACAGATCGACGAACTCGCCCTCGCGATAGAGCGAAACCTCCTGATCCTGCGGAATCGAGGCGATGATCTCGGCCTTGTAGTGCTCGCCGATCGACTTGAAGAACGCCACCGCCTCGTCCCGCGGCAGCACGCTGCGCTGGACGGGAATATCGCGCCGCGCCAGATCGGTCATGCGCGCCTCGATTTTCTCGAGGTCTTCGGGCGTAAACGGGCGCTTGTAGGAGAAATCGTAGTAGAAGCCGTTGTCGATCACCGGACCGATGGTCACCTGGGCATCGGGGAACAGCTCCTTGACCGCATAGGCCAGCAGGTGGGCGGTGGAGTGGCGGATGATCTCGAGGCCGTCGGCATCCTTGTCGGTGACGATCGCGAGGGCGGTATCGTTTTCGATCAGGAAGGACGTATCGACAAGCCGGCCGTCGACCTTGCCAGCCAGCGCCGCACGGGCCAGACCGGCGCCGATGGATGCGGCAACCTGGGCAATCGTCACGGGTTGCTCGAAACTGCGTACGGAACCGTCGGGCAGGGTGATGTTCGGCATGATGACTCGCTCAGGAAAAATCAGGACAAAAAAAAAGTGCGGACGAGCCGCACTTTTTTCTTTTTTGGAAAACGCCTTACAGCAGACTCGGTATTGCTCAGTCCTGCTTGCTGCAAGTTCGAGACATTCGTTTTCCTTCTCAGGTGTTTGGTAGGCGCGATTGGACTCGAACCAACGACCCCCACCATGTCAAGGTGGTGCTCTAACCAGCTGAGCTACGCGCCTAAGAAGCCCGCATTATAGACGATCCCTGAAAGCTGTCAACAATTACTTCAATCTATCCGCGCTCCGGCCAGGCCGCGAGGAAGCGCTCCCAGTGCGCCGCGCCGAGGCGGCCGAGGGATTCGCGCACAAACGCGATCTCGTTTTGATACTGCGCACGCTCGAGCACGCCGCGCATCAGCTGGAAACGCAGGAACACGAGGTAGGTGTTCGCCACGTCGGTCTCGCAGTAGTCGCGGATCTCGGCGATGCGCCCTTCCCGGTAACCGTGCCAGACCGCCGAACCGTCCATGCCCAGCTTGCCGGGAAAACCCATCAGCTTGGCCAGATCGTCGAGCGGCGCGTTGGCCCGCGGCTGATACAGCGCCAGCAGATCCATCAGATCCAGGTGGCGGGTGTGGTAGCGGCCGATGTAGTTGTTCCACTTGAAGTCGCGCGAGTCCTGGTAGTCGCCGTCGCCCAGATCCCAGTAGCGCGGCGCGGTGACGCCATGCAGCATGCCGCGGTAGTGGAGCACGGGCAGATCGAAGCCGCCGCCGTTCCACGACACCAGTTGCGGGGTGAACTTCTCGATGCCGTCGAAGAAGCGCTGGATGATCTCGCCTTCGGTGCAGTCCGGCTCCGACAGCGAGAACACGCGAAAGCTGTTGGCGTCCCGCAGCGCGCAGGAAATCGTCACCACGCGCTGCAGGTGATGGGGCAGAAAATCCGTGCCGTTGGCAGCCCGGCGCTGCTGGAAGGCGAACTCGGCGACTTCGTCGGGCGCCAGTTCGTCCGGCAGGCCGTGGAGCGCGCGGATCCCATCCACATCGGGAATCGTCTCGATATCGAAAACGAGGGTGCGGGCCATGCCAATCATCAGGCCGGAAAGACGCCGGTCGACAGGTAGCGGTCGCCGCGGTCGCAGACGATCGAAACGATCACCGCATCCTCGAGCTGCTCGGCCAGCCGCAGCGCCACCGCCATCGCGCCGCCCGACGAGATGCCGGCGAAGATGCCTTCCTCGCGCGCGAGGCGGCGGGTCATGTCCTCGGCGTCGGCCTGGGAGACGTACTCGAGCTGATCG
This sequence comes from Zoogloeaceae bacterium, assembly GCA_015657735.1. GTDB lineage: Bacteria > Pseudomonadota > Gammaproteobacteria > Burkholderiales > Rhodocyclaceae > Zoogloea. The sequence goes on along the minus strand of SSSX01000593.1, from coordinate 525 downwards.
ACCCGGGCCTTGTCGTAGATGCGCGGCAGGTAGGCCTCGGGCCACTTGCGGATGCCGGGAATCTGCGCGCCGTCGGCGGGCTGGCAACCGACGATGCGGATCGCCGGATTGCGTTCCTTGAGGTAGGCCGAGACGCCCATGATCGTGCCGGTGGTGCCCATGCTGCTGACGAAATGAGTGATCGTGCCGCCGGTCTGCTCCCAGATCTCGGGGCCGGTGCCGTCGATGTGAGCCTGCGGGTTGTCGGGGTTGGCGAACTGGTCGAGGATCACGCCGCGGCCTTCGTCGCGCATCCGCTCGGCCACGTCGCGGGCCAGTTCCATCCCGCCCTCCTTGGGCGTCAGCACCAGTTCGGCACCGAAGGCGCGCATCGTCTGGCGACGCTCGACGCTCTGGTTCTCGGGCATCACCAGAATCATGGCGTAGCCGCGGATGGCCGCCGCCATCGCCAGCGCGATGCCGGTGTTGCCGCTGGTCGCTTCGATCAGGGTCTGGCCGGGCTGGATTTCGCCCCGCGCTTCGGCG
>SSSX01000592.1 GCA_015657735.1 Zoogloeaceae bacterium | reverse complement strand
CCACCGACATCTCCGAACGCAAGGCCTCCGAGCAGCGCATCCATTACCTCGCCACCCACGACGCCCTCACCGGCCTCGCCAACCGCGCCAAGTTCCTCGACCAGATGAACACCAGCCTGCTGATCGCCCAGCGTCACCGGACACACTTCGCGCTGCTGTTCCTCGACCTCGACCGCTTCAAGGAAATCAACGACACCCTCGGCCACGCGGCCGGCGACGCGCTGCTGATCGAAGCCGCCCAGCGCATGCGGCACGCCCTGCGCGCCAGCGACCTGCTGGCCCGCCAGGGCGGCGACGAGTTCATGGTCCTGCTCCACGACGTCCATTCGGCCGACGAGGCCGCCACGGTCGCCGACAAAATCCGCCAGGCCATCGACCAGCCCTTCATGCTCGAAGGCGCCGGGCGACACGTCGCGGTGAGCATCGGCATCGCCCTCTACCCCGACCACGGCAGCGACATCGAACAGCTCACCCGCCGCGCCGACGCCGCCATGTACCGCGCCAAGGCAGCCGGACGTCAGCGTGCCGGCACCGCGGACGCCGCGCCGCCGAGCGGCTAGAATCCCCGCGCCGTCCCGCGCGTCCCACCCGGAGCCCCCATGTCCCGCCACACCAAGATCGTCGCCACCCTCGGCCCCGCCTCGTCCGACCTGCCGATCCTCGAACGCCTCGTCCAGTCCGGCGTCGACGTCGTGCGCCTCAACTTCTCCCACGGCAGCGCCGAAGACCACATCCGCCGCGCCGCCCAGGTCCGCGAAGCGGCCCTGCTGGCCGGCCGGCCGGTGGGCATCCTGGCCGACATGCAGGGCCCCAAGATCCGCGTCGGCAAGTTCGAAGCCGGCAAGATCACGCTGCAGCGCGACGCCGAATTCATCCTCGACGCCCGCTGCCCGCTCGGCAACGCCCAGCGCGTCGGCCTCGACTACCCGGACCTGCCCCGCGACGTGAAGCCCGGCGACGTGCTACTGCTCGACGACGGCCGCCTCAAACTGTCGGTCGAGCGGGTCATCGGCCACGAGATCCACACCCGCGTGAAGGTCGGCGGCGAACTCTCCAACAACAAGGGCATCAACCGCCAGGGCGGCGGCCTCACCGCCCCGGCCCTGACCGCCAAGGACATGGACGACATCAAGACCGCCGCGCAGATCGGCGTCGATTTCGTCGCCATCTCCTTCCCGAAGGGCTCGGCCGACATGTACATGGCCCGCCAGCTGCTGCGCGCCGCCGGCAGCAGCGCGGTGCTGATCGCCAAGATCGAGCGCACCGAGGCGGTGGCCAACCTCGACGACATCCTCGACGCCTCCGACGGCATCATGGTGGCGCGCGGCGATCTGGCCGTCGAAGTCGGCGACGCCGCCGTGCCGGCGCTGCAGAAACGCATGATCCGTGCCGCCCGCGAACGCAACAAGCTCGCCATCACCGCCACCCAGATGATGGAATCGATGATCCACAGCCCGGTGCCGACCCGCGCCGAAGTCTCCGACGTGGCCAACGCGGTGCTCGACGGCACCGACGCGGTGATGCTGTCGGCCGAAACCGCCTCCGGCAAGTTTCCCGTCGAAGTCGTCGAGGCCATGGCGCGCATCTGCCTGGAAGCCGAAAAATCCGCCGAGGTCACGATGGACCGGGATTTCCTCGATCGCGTCTTCACGCGCATCGACCAGTCGATCGCCATGGCCGCGATGTGGACCGCCTACCACCTCAAGGTCAAGGCCATCGCCTCGCTCACCCAGACCGGCTCCACCGCGCTGTGGATGAGCCGCCTCAACAGCGGCGTGCCGATCTACGCGCTGACCCCCGAAACCTCCGCGCGCAACCAGATGACCCTCTACCGCGAGGTCTACCCGCTGCTGATGTCGCAGATCCACGGCGACCGCGACGTGATGCTGTGGGAAGCCGAGCAGATCCTGCTCGAGCAGGGCGTGGTCGACTACGGCGACCTCATCGTGCTGACCATCGGCGAACCCATCGGCGCCGCCGGCGGCACCAACACGATGAAGATCGTCCGCGTCGGCGACACGCCCAGACCCGGCGTGGTGTGACCGGCAACACAATTTGCGACAGGTCGGCGCCCGCCGCCTGCGCAGGCCCCATGCCGGCTTGGTAGAATCGCGGTTTTACGTCTACACCCGGCCGGGCTCCCGGCCCTCGGAGAGAAAACCATGTCCCTCGTTTCCATGCGTCAGCTGCTCGACCACGCCGCCGAATTCGGCTATGGCCTGCCCGCGTTCAACGTCAACAACCTCGAACAGGTCCAGGCCATCATGGAAGCTGCCGCGGAAACCGACAGCCCGGTGATCATGCAGGCGTCCGCCGGCGCCCGCAAATACGCCGGCGAAGCCTTCCTGCGCCACCTCATCGACGCCGCCGTCGAAGCCTACCCGCACATCCCGGTGGTCATGCACCAGGACCACGGCCAGTCGCCCGCCATCTGCATGGGCGCGATCCGCTCCGGCTTCTCGTCGGTGATGATGGACGGCTCGCTGCTCGAAGACGGCAAGACCCCGTCCTCCTACGAATACAACGTCGACGTTACCCGCCGCGTGGTCGATATGTCGCACGCCATCGGCGTCAGCGTCGAAGGCGAGCTGGGCTGCCTGGGCTCCCTCGAAACCGGCCAGGCCGGCGAGGAAGACGGCGTCGGCGCCGAAGGCGTGCTCGATCACTCGCAGATGCTGACCGACCCCGACCAGGCCGCCGATTTCGTCCGCCAGACCAACGTCGACGCCCTCGCCATCGCCATCGGCACCAGCCACGGCGCCTACAAGTTCACACGCAAGCCGACCGGTGACATCCTCGCCATCGAGCGCATCAAGGCCATCAACGCGCGCATCCCCAACACCCATCTGGTGATGCACGGCTCGTCGTCGGTGCCGCAGGAACTCCTCGAAATCATCCGCCAGTACGGCGGCGACATGAAGGAAACCTACGGCGTGCCGGTCGAGGAAATCGTCCAGGGCATCAAGTACGGCGTACGCAAGATCAACATCGACACCGACATCCGCCTTGCGATGACCGGCGCGATCCGCAAGTTCTTCGTCGAGAACCCCTCCAAGTTCGACCCGCGCGAGTTCCTCAAGCCCGCCCGCGAAGCCGCCAAACAGGTCTGCAAGGCCCGTTTCGAAGCCTTCGGCACCGCCGGCAACGCCAGCCGCATCAAGCCGGTCAGCCTCGACAAGATCGCCGCCGCCTACAAGAGCGGCGCACTGGGCCAGGTCATCCGCTGATCCGGCACTTCGCGCCGTAGCGCCTGTCAGACTCGGGGCCGGAACTTCCGGCCCCGTTTTCTTGAGGAGTCCCCCATGGCCGTTCCCTGGTCCGCACTGTTCAGCGCCATCCCCTGGACCGACGTCATCGCCAAGGCCCCCGAAGTGGCCCAGGGCGCCAAAAAGCTGTGGCAGAAGGTCGGCAAGCGCGGCGCGCCGCCCGCCACCCCCGCCACCGCGCCGGCGGTCAGCCCGGAAGCGCTGATCGCCGCCGTCGACACCCGCCTCGCCGAGATCGACGCCCGTCAGCAGGAAAGCGCCGCGCTGCTCGCCGAACTCGCCAGCCAGAACGCCGACCTCGTCCGCGCAACCGAAGAACTGCGCCGCCGTGTGCGCACCCTCGGCATCGGCCTGGGCCTCGCCGTCGCGTTCAGCCTCGGCGCCCTGGCCTTCGCCGTGCTGCGCTGACCCCGCGCGGCCGGTTTTCCCTTGCCAGCCGGGCGGCGCAGACGGCAAGATGGCCGCCCGATCACGCTTGGCGAACTGCGCCACCATGACCCTGCCCCCCCATTTCGCCGAGCACGAGCTGCGCCAGTCCCTCAACGCCGAATTCCACGCCCGGCCGCCGGTGCCGCTGGAAAGCCCGCAGCTCATCAGCTACCTGGCCCTGCACCACGAAGGCGAACCGCCGGGCAGCGCACACCAGCACCTCGCCGCGCTCGGCGTGCTGCTCGGCCAGGAAGTCCCAGACGACTGCGGCCACCGCCTGATCGACTTCGGCAATCTCCTGCTCAAGTGGGAACTCCACAACGAGTTCTCCAGCTACACCTTCTTCCGCCCGCTCGCCGCCGGCGAAGAGGTCGGCGAAACAGCCACCGCCCTCGACCTGGTGCCCGCCCACTGGCTGCAGACGCTGCCCGGCAAGCTCATCGTCGCCACCCACGTCGAACTGCGCAGCGCCGCCGAGGTCACGCCCGAAAGCGTCATGACGCGCCTCGCCGCCACCGGCCAGACGGTCGGCGCCACGGTGGCCGACGGTGCCGCCTGGGTGTTCACCGACTTCCTCTTCGAAAACGGCTTCTCGCGCTTCCTGATCATCGACGTCTCGCTGACCCGCCGCCAGGCCGGCCGCACCGTGCAGCGCCTGGTCGAGATCGAGACCTACCGCCTGATGGCGCTGCTGGCCTTCCCGGTGGCCAAGGAAGTCGGCCGCCTGCTCGGCGCCAGCGAACGGCGCCTCGCCGACCTGATGGACCGCACCAGCTCGGCCCGCTCGCCGGAAGACGAGCGCAGCGTGCTCGCCGACCTCACCACGATGGCCGCCGAAGTCGAGCACTCGGTGGCCCGCACCACCTTCCGCTTCGGCGCCGCGCGGGCCTATCACAGCCTCGTCATGCAGCGCATCGAAGAGCTGCGCGAACGTCGCCTCACCGGCCTGCCGACCTTCCACGAGTTCATGGAACGCCGCCTGCTGCCCGCCATGCACACCTGCGAGACCATGGCCCGCCGCCAGGAAGACCTGTCCGGCCGGGTCGCCCGCAACAGCCAGCTGCTGCGCACCCGGGTCGAGGTCGAACTCGAACGCCAGAACCAGGAACTGCTGGCCCAGATGAACCGCCGCGCCAAACTGCAGCTGCACCTGCAGGAAACCGTCGAAGGCCTGTCGGTGGTCGCCATCACCTACTACGCGTCGCAGCTCGTGCAATACATGGCCAAGGGCGTCAAGCACTACATCGAACCGCTGACCCCGGAAATCCTCACCGCCGCCGCCATCCCGCTGATCGCCCTGTTCGTCGCGATCGGCACCCGCCGCATGCGCAAGCACCTGGCCGCCGCCGACGGCGGCCACTGACGACGCGCGCCGTCACCCGGCTATAATCGCGTTTTGACCGCCGGACCCCCGCCGTGACCACGCCTCTTTTCGAATCCTCCATCCGCAGCCTGCCCCTCCTCGGCCGTGGCAAGGTGCGCGACATCTACGCCGTCGACGCCGACAAGCTGCTGATCGTCACCTCCGACCGCCTGTCGGCCTTCGACGTGATCCTGCCGGACCCGATTCCGCGCAAGGGTGAAGTGCTCACCGCGCTGGCCAGCTTCTGGTTCGCCCGGCTCGGCCACATCATCCCCAACCAGCTCACCGGCATCGCCCCCGAAAGCGTCGTCGCCGCCGACGAGGGCGAGCAGGTGCGCGGCCGCGCGCTGGTCGTCAAGCGCCTCACCCCGCTGCCCATCGAGGCCGTCGTGCGCGGCTACGTGATCGGCTCCGGCTGGAAGGATTACCAGGACACCGGCGCCATCTGCGGCATCGCGCTGCCCGCCGGCCTCAAGCAGGCGCAGAAGCTGCCCGCCCCGATCTTCACCCCGGCCAGCAAGGCCGACGTCGGCGACCACGACGAGAACATCAGCTTCGAACAGGCCCAGGCCCGCACCGACGCGGTCCTCGCCGACGCCCTCAAGGGCACCGGCAAGACCGGCGCCCAGCTCGTCGCCGAAGCCCGCGACGCCGCCATCCGCCTGTACTCCGAAGCCGCCGACTACGCCGCCACCCGCGGCATCATCATCGCCGACACCAAGTTCGAGTTCGGCATCGACGCCGCCGGCACCCTGCACCTCATCGACGAAGCCCTGACGCCCGACTCCTCGCGCTTCTGGCCCGCCGACAGCTACGCCGAAGGCATCAGCCCGCCGAGCTACGACAAGCAGTACGTGCGCGATTACCTCGAAACCCTCGACTGGGGCAAGGTCGCCCCCGGTCCGCGGCTGCCGGCCGAAGTCATCGCCCACACCGCCGCCAAGTACGTCGAAGCCTACGAGAAGCTCACCGGCCAGGCGCTCTGAGCCACACCCCGGCCCCAACGGCAAGCAACCCGCCGCGGCGGGTTGCTTTGCAAACGACCTGCGGCGAGACTCAGCCGACCTGGAACAAACGCATCAACGCCTGCCGTTCCTCGACCGATTCGGCCAACGCCTGGGCAAGGCGCGCCTCGTCGAGCCCGAAAGTCGCCGCCCTCGCCAGCCCCGACCGGAACTCGGCCTGCTCCGGCGAGAAGGGATTGCGCGTCTCGACGATCAGGTTGGCGATGAAGATCAGGTCGGCGATGCTCTCCGGCGGCCATGCGCCACCGTACAGCTCCGGGTCGTCGACCGCGTCGACGAGCGCCTGCGGCATGTTCATCGCCGCCAGCACCGCCCGTCCGATCGGCGCATGCCAGACCCGCACCAGATCCGCCAGCGGGCCTTCGTCCTTCAGCATTTCCGGATATTCCCAGACCCGCGCCAGCAGGAAGAACTGGCCGATGTCGTGCACCATGCCGGCGAAGAAGGCCGCGTCGCGGTCGAGCCTGGTGCAGCGCCGCGCCAGCACCGACGCCGTCGCCGCCACATCGACGCAGTGCGCCCACAGCTTGCGGATCATCGGCTGGAAGGGGCCGAGCACCTCGCGGTGCATCAACTGCTCCGCCGCCACCGCCATCGCCAGCGCCCGCAGCTTGCCGAAACCGATCCGCACCAGCGCCTTCGGCACGTCGGTCACCAGCCGCCCGCCCGGGTTGTACCAGGCCGAATTGGCCAGCGCCACGGTGCGCGCCGCCAGCAGCGGCTCGGCCGACACCATCGACGACATCCGGCCGAGATCCATGTCCGGGTCGTCCAGTGCCTCCAGCACCCGCATCGTCACTTCCATCGACGTGGGAAAACGCAGCTCGCCCTGTTCGAGCTCCTGCGAAATCGTGTGCAGAAAGGCCTGCTCCGTCAGATTCAATGCCGTGTCAGTCACGCCCGCCCCTTTCGTTTCGATTTGTCCGCCAGCCCATTCACCTGCCCTATCCGCCGCATAGGCGACACCCCACGCGGAATTCGGCAAAATGAAACCATTCAACCGCACACAGCCACGACGATGACCACCACTGCAGCCACCTCGCCGCTTCTCGAACTTTCCGGCCTGCCGCGCTTCGACACCATTTTGCCGGCTCACGTCGAGCCCGCCGTGCGCAGCCTGCTCGACGCCCTGCGCACCACCGTCGAACGCCTGCAGGACGACCCCGCCGCCCCGACCTGGGCCAACTTCGTCGACCCGATCGAAAACGACGGCGAGCGCCTCGGCCGCGCCTGGGGCATCGCCGCGCACATGCACAGCGTGATGGACACGCCCGAATGGCGCGAGGCCTACAACGCGATGCTGCCGGAGGTCACCCGTTTTTACGCCGAATTGGGGCAAAACCTTAAGCTTTTCGAAAAATATAAAGCGATCCGCAGCGGCGCCGAGTTCGCCACCCTCAGCGCCGCCCGCCAGCGCATCATCGACAACGAACTGCGCGGCT
>SSSX01000591.1 GCA_015657735.1 Zoogloeaceae bacterium | reverse complement strand
GCGCCGATGGCGATCTTCAGCGGGCGCGGCAGCGCGGCCGGCCGTGGGATCGGCAGCGCGAGGCTGGCGTTCATCGCGCGTCGCTCCGCCCGCGGGACAGGGCGCGTTGCTCGTAGGCCGGGTAGAGCTGGCCGACCGAGCGGCGGAACTCGGCGTCGACGACGGCCAGACGGCGGAATTCGGCGGGCAGCGGCAGGGCCAGCACTTCGGTCATGTCGAGTCCGTCGTCGGCGGCCTGCTGCAGCCGGCGGTCGAGCCAGGTGAGCCAGGCGCGGGTCTGGCGGATCGGGCCGGCGTCCGTGGCCACCGGGCCGTGGCCGGGCACCACGCGCACGAAGGAGAGCGCTTCGAGCCGGTCGAGGGCGGCCTGCCAGGCCGGGAGGCGGGCGTGGGGGGTGGTCGGGGCGCGGTCGTGGAAGACCAGGTCGCCGGCGAACAGCACGCCGGTGCGGCGGTCCAGAACGGCCAGGTCGGCGGCGGTATGGCCGTCAAGGGCGATCAGCTCGAAACGGTGGCCGCCGACCTCGAGGGGACCGGCGGCGAGCGGGCGGGCCGGCGTGACCGGCTCGGTGCCGGCCATCCAGTCGCCAGCGAGGCGATACATGTTTTCGTTGAGGCTGCCGCCTTCGGTGGCGATGCCGTGGATGGTTTCGGGCAGCGCGGCCAGCGCCCCGGCCGGGAAGGCCTGGTTGCCGAGGAAGTGGTCGGGGTGGTGGTGGGTGTTGATGACCAGCACCACCGGCTGGCCGCTGATCCGGGCGATGGCCTGGCGCTGCTGTTCGCCGTAGGCGCGCGAGGGGCCGCTGTCGATGACCACCACGCCGGCGTCGGTGACGACGAAGGCGGTGTTGACGATGTTGCCGCCGTTGGCGCGGCTGAAGTCTTCGCTGCGGCCGGTGAGCACCCAGGTGCCGTCGGCGATCTTCTCGGGCGCCAGGCCGTAGTCGGGGTCGGCGCTGGCGGCGCCGGTCGGCCGCGGCAGCACCAGCAGAAAGACGAGGGCGAGGGCCGGCAGCAGGATGCGGGGGACGCGTTTCATTTTTCGATCGTCGCGGCGATGGCGTTGCCGTTGTTGTCACGGCCATCGACCCGGTAGCCGGTGGCGCTGCGGACGGCGGGGATGTCGACGGTGAACACCGGGTTCTCGGCCAGCGGCTCGAAACCTTCGATGCGCATCAGCGCCGCGCCGCGGTCGTCGGCGAGTTCGAGCTGCTGGATGTAGAAGGCCGGGATGCCGGCGGCGAGGCCGGTGTCTTCCGGGTGGACCACCCGCAGGCGGACGCGTTCGCCGCCTTCCTTGCGCGACCACACGCGGCTCGCCACTTCGCCGAGGCGCTTCTGCCATTCCGGCGAGGCGCTGCCGGT
>SSSX01000590.1 GCA_015657735.1 Zoogloeaceae bacterium | reverse complement strand
TACGGCCAGTGGCCGCTGCTGGGCGGCTGGTACGGCGTCGCCCGCTACAACCGCAACCTGCGCGACCATCGCCTGACCCAGGGCATCGGCGGCCTCGAATACAACGCCGGCTGCTGGGTTTTCCGCGGTGTCATCCAGTACCTGACCACCGGCACCACCGACGCCAGCCGCTCGTTCTTCTTCCAGCTCGAATTCAACGGCGCCGGCAGCATCGGTTCGAGCCCGCTCCAGATGTTGAGGCGCAACGTGCCCGGATATGGGAAGATCAACGACGGCTCGATGACCCTGGCCGGCGGCGACGACGACGAATTCTGAAAGACCACTCCAGCCCATGAAACTCATCGCCACCCTGATTGCCGCCTCCCTGTTCGCCCATGCCGCCGTCGCCGACGGACCGGTCGAGGTGGACCGCATCGTGGCCGTCGTGAACAGCGAGGTGATCACCCGTGCGGAACTGCGCCAGCGCATCGAGCAGGTCACCCGCCAGCTCACCCGTCAGGGCACGCCGCTGCCGCCGGCCGACGTGCTCGAACGCCAGGTGCTCGAACGGCAGATCATGGAACGTCTGCAGATCCAGCTCGCCAACGAAACCTCGCTGCGCGTCGACGACATTACCCTCGACCGCGCCATCGGCCGCATCGCCGACAACAACCGGCTGTCGATGACCGAGTTCCGCAAGGCCCTCGAGCGCGACGGCATCGCCTGGGAGCGTTTCCGCGAGGACATCCGCAACGAAATCCTGCTGACCCGCGTGCGCGAGCGCGAGGTCGAAGGGCGCATCGTCATCTCCGACGCCGAGGTGAACAACTTCCTGGCCCATCCCGAGAACGTCGCCGGGCAGGAAGAATACAACCTGTCCCACATCCTGTTCCGCGCGCCGGAAGGCGCCAGCCCCGAGCAACTGGCCCGCCTGCGCGCCAAGGCCGAGGACGTGGCCGCCCGGGTGGCCCGCGGCGAAGCCTTCGACAAGCTGGCGGCCAGCTATTCCGACGCCCCCGACGCGCTGTCCGGCGGCAATCTCGGCTGGCGCAGCGCCGAGCGCCTGCCCGGCCTGTTCTCCGAGGCCGTCGCCGAGCTCAAGCCCGGCCAGGTGTCGCCGATCCTGCGCAGCGCGGCCGGCTTCCATCTCGTCAAGCTGCTCGACCGCAAGGGCGGCAGCCACGGCGCGGCCGCGGCCCAGGTCCAGCAGACCCACGCCCGCCACATCCTGATCAAGACCAGCGAAGTGGTCTCCGATGCCGATGCGCGCCGCCGCCTGACCGACCTGCGCGAGCGCATCGTCCAGGGCGGCGCCAGCTTCGCCGAACTGGCCAAGGTCCACTCCGCCGACATTTCCGCCGCGAAGGGCGGCGACCTCGGCTGGATCTACCCCGGCGACACCGTCCCCGAATTCGAACAGGCGATGGACGCCCTCAAGCCCGGCGAGGTCAGCCAGCCGGTCCAGTCGCCGTTCGGCTGGCACCTGATCGTCGTCGAAGAGCGTCGCGTGCAGGATGTGTCCGACGACCGCAAGCGCGCCGCCGCCCGCAACGCGCTGCGCGAACGCAAGTCCGACGAGGCCTACCAGGACTGGCTGCGTCAGCTGCGCGACCGCGCCTACGTCGAATACCGGCTCGAAGACCGCTGAGGCCCGGCCCGCG
>SSSX01000589.1 GCA_015657735.1 Zoogloeaceae bacterium | reverse complement strand
TGAAGAAAGACACCGTGATGGAAGCCAAGGATGGTCAGAAGATCATCATGCACGGCGACGAAGTCATGCGTCTCGATTCTCTGCTCAAGAAAGGGCATGAGGGCGGCTAATCGATCGACTCTCACGGAGCGTGAAGCGGCTATCAAGCAAGTTGAACGCTTGTAAGCGTTGCAAACAGAGGTATTACCAGTGCGTTAAATTAGTGGAGAAACAAAATGCTGAAAAAATTGTTGATGGTTGTTGCGATGAGTGCCGTTACGGCGACCGCATTTGCCGTGGATGCGGCACAGGTTGAAAAATCGATCGAGTTGAAAGATGGCTCCACGGTCTACATTTTCAAGGACGGAAAAATGGGCATGGAAGACAAACTTGGCCGCGCGGTGCGCATGAAGAAAGACACCGTGATGGAAGCCAAGGATGGCCAGAAGATCATTATGCATGGTGACGAAGTCATGCGTCTCGACAGTCTGCTCCATAAGGATCATCGCGGCTAAATCACCGACTGTGTCGTTACGAAAGCGGCTCCTTCTTCGGGGGCCGTTTCTGTTTTGAAATAGCGGGAAAGCAACATGCGCATTCCCTGCCGCAATTCGGCATCGTCAACCTGCACCGCCTTGGTGTACAAGCCAGGCGCAATCTTGATGTATACGGCAACGACCAACGGGTCGAAATGTTGACCGGCATCTCTCTCGATAATGCTCAGCGCTTCAGCGAGCGTCATCGGCTCCTTGTAGGGGCGTTTCGAGGTTAGTGCGTCGAAGACATCAACCACGGCAAAAACGCGGGCAATACGGGGAATCGCCTCGCCGCGCAGGCCGTCTGGGTAGCCAGCACCGTCAAACCGCTCATGGTGATGGCGAATGGTCTGCGCCGCGCCCGCCAGCCAACGGTTCCCGGCGACGATCTCGGTGCCGAGCAGGGAATGGCTTTTCATGATTTCGAATTCCTCGGCGGTCAGTTTGCCGGGTTTGAGCAGAATGCGGTCGGGAATGCCGATCTTGCCGACATCGTGCAGAAAAGCGCCGACCACCAAATCGGCAATCTCCTTTTCCGGCAGGCCCATCGCCTCGGCCAAAGCGACTGCATAGTAAGTGACCCGGTAGTTGTGGGCGTCGGTATCCGAATCCCGCTTGGCAACGGCGTTGCCGAGGGAGTGCATCAGGGAGAGATTGGAGTCCAGCAGGCGTCGGGACAGCCCGGTCGATTGCTTCAGCATGGCCAACAGCAAGGGATAGAGTAGCAGTGCCGTGAGCAGGACAGACAAGGTGGCGGTCAGGGCTGCGGCGCGGACTTGTTCTCGCTGAGCTAGCAAGCTTTCCTCATCGAGACGGCTGACGCCCTCCACATAGCCGGCCAGCGAACCATCGCTCCCGAACAATGGCAAGACGACTTGGATCAGCCGTTCGCCTGACACTTCGATCCAGTTTCGGTGACTTTGACCGCGTTCCGGCCAGTCATGCTGCCGGGACTTGGCGGCAGCGACGAGGGTTGCCGGAATATCTTCCCAAGTTTCGTAGATCAGCGCTCGGCTCGGGCTGAATACGCGAATGCCGACAAACCGGGTTCGATCCAACAGGCGGTTGAGTGTACCGTGCTCCTCCTGTGCTTTTCCATCAAAGGCCATTTGCATGGCCGGCGACTCGAAGTGGCGGGCGCTGGTCGTCGCGCGATCCAGTGCCGCTTGCTCGGTCCTCGACGTTTCGAGCAGGTACGAGCCCCCTCCAGCTGCCAGTCCGATCAAGATCGAGGTGGCTCCCAACTTGCTAGCCAGCATCCAACGCAGTTGCCGGGGAGTTTGCGGTAGGGTGGCGTTTTTCATTTGGGCGGGGCGCCTTCCGGGTTGGCGGTGTAAAAGCCGGTTTGGGCATTCATGATGGGCATGAGTTGATCGATCACTCGTTGATGATCAGGATAGCCTTGATCGGGTCGATGGGCCCAAGATCGTGCCATGCATCACGGGGCGCGACGGTTTTCTGCTCATTGCAGCAACCGTGATTGCACTCCACAAACCAACGTTTTTGCAGC
>SSSX01000588.1 GCA_015657735.1 Zoogloeaceae bacterium | reverse complement strand
CGCCCGCGCACGGGCGCGTCGAGTGCGGGGCCTGGCGCGTCGAGTCCGCGCTCTGGAGAGTCGAGTTGTGGGACTGGCGAGTCGAGTTCGGGGACTGGCGAGTCGAGTTCGGGGACTGGCGAGTCGAGCTTTTTGCTTTGTTGCCAAAGCAAAAAGCTCGCTGCGCTGCGCACCGGACGGCGCCTGCGCTCATGCGCCCACCCCGGCCTCGCCCTTGACGCGCCGCGCCAGCCGGTCGAAGGCGAGGTAGATCACCGGCGTGGTGAATAGCGTCAGCACCTGGCTGACCAGCAGCCCGCCGACCAGCGTGATGCCGAGCGGCTGGCGCAGCTCGGAGCCGACGCCGTTGCCGAGCATCAGCGGCAGCGCGCCGAGCAGCGCCGCCAGGGTCGTCATCAGGATCGGCCGGAAGCGCAGCAGACAGGCCTGGAAGATCGCCTCGCGGGGGCCGAGGCCGGCGCTGCGCTGCGCGTCGAGCGCGAAGTCGATCATCATGATCGCGTTTTTCTTGACGATGCCGATCAACAGCACGATGCCGATGATGCCGACGATGCCCAGCTCGGTGCGCGCCACCAGCAGCGCCAGCAGCGCGCCGACGCCGGCCGACGGCAGCGTCGACAGGATCGTCACCGGATGGATGTAGCTCTCGTAGAGCACGCCGAGGACGATGTACATCGTCACCACCGCGGCGAGGATCAGCAGCAGGGTGCTGGTCAGCGAGGCCTGGAAGGCCAGCGCGGCTCCCTGGAACTGGGTTTCGACCGACAGCGGCAGCCCCAGCCCGGCCTCGACCTCGCGGATCGCCTCGACCGCGTCGCCGAGCGCCGCGCCGGGCGCCAGGTTGAAGGACAGGGTTGCCGACGGAAACTGGCCGACATGGTTCACCGCCAGCGTCGCCGGCCGCTCGGTCACCTTGACCAGCGCCGACAGCGGCACCTGCACGCCGCCGCTGCCGGCCACGTAAAGCTTGGCGATGGCGTCCGGGCCGCTGCGGAACTCGGGCTGCACCTCGAGCACCACCCGGTACTGGGTCGCCTGCGTGAAGATGGTCGACACCAGCCGCTGGCCGTAGGCGTTGTAGAGGGCGTTGTCGATGGCGGCGGTGCTCACCCCCAGCCGCGCCGCCGCCGCCCGGTCGATCTCGATCCACGCCTGCAGGCCGCGGTCCTGCAGGTCGCTCGCCACGTCGGCGAGCTGGGGCAGTTCGCGCAGGCGCTCGAGCAGCCTGGGCACCCATTCGGTCAGCAGCGCGGCGTCCGGCGCCGTCAGCGAAAACTGGTATTGCGTGCGGCTCACCCGGTCCTCGATCGACAGATCCTGCACCGGCTGCATGTAAAGGGTGATGCCGGCCAGCCTGTGCAGTTCGGG
>SSSX01000587.1 GCA_015657735.1 Zoogloeaceae bacterium | reverse complement strand
GGTAGCGTGCGCAGAAGTCGGCGAGCAGGCGGCGGTACTGCAGGTAGCGCTCGGTCGCCGACCAGCCGATGCCGAACAGGTAACGTCCATAGCGGCAGCCGGCAAGCTCGAAGCGGGAGTAAAACCCGCTCCGGCCGAGGACCGTCGAGAAGGTCTTGAGAACCTCGAGGTTCTCCATGCGTGCGGCGTAGGAGCGGTCGGCGGCGCCTGCGTAGAGATTCAGCCAGCCGGCCTGCAGGCGCACGCCGAGCTGGGTCTTGACGGTGCGCGTCGTGTCGCCGCAGGCGGGCAGCGCGGTGGCGTCGAAGACGAAAAGAAATCTGCCGCCCATCGGGGCGCTGTCCCGCTCAGTCGGCAAGATGCTTGTCCTGCAACAGCACGCCGGCGGCGAGCGGGGTGACGAGGCGGCGCCCGATCAGGCGTCCCGCATCGATCGGGCGGATGCCGAAACCGGGCCGTGCAAAATCCAGGTCGGCGGCGCCGAGCCGGTGTCCGGCCGGCAGGTCATGGGCGGCGACCACCGACTGGCGGAAACGGATCTTGGCCGTGGCGTCGCCGCCGTGGGCGAGCTTGGCCAGGTCCACGCCGCGCGCGGCCTCGATGGCCCGCACCTCGCCGACGAAGGCGCCGAGTTCGTCCACGTTGATCGCAAAGATGTGTTCGTCTTCTTCGATGGTGTTGTCGCGGCTGAGCGGCTTTTCGATCACGTTGGCGCCCAGCGCCACGGCGGCATGGACCATCGCGTTGCCGCGGGTGTGACACGAGAAGCCGACCGGCAGGCCGGTCGCCCGGCGGTAGATATCCATCGTCTCGAGGCACACGTCGCGCGGCGGCGCCGGATAGCCCGACGGGTTGTGCATCACGATGGGCGCCGCGCAGCCGGCTGCGGTGAGCGCCTCGACGGCCATCAGGACCTCGACGACGCTGGCCCGCCCCGAATCGAAGAACACCGGCAGGCCGGTGCGGGCGGCCGCCTCGAGGAGCGGGAAGTGGTCGATCTCGCCACTCGATATCTTGATCGCGCAGGTGCCGATGGACTTGAGGAAGGCCACCGTGTCGATGTCGAAAGCGGTGCCGAAGAAGGGCATGTCGAGGGCGCGGGCGATGCGCGCCAGTTCGCCGATCTCATCGTAGCCGAGCGAAACCTGCTTCAGCAGCTCGTGGTAGTTGATCGTCCGGGTGTCGCCGGACAGGGTGCTGAAGCTGTACTGGATGGCATCCCGGTAGTCGCTGGCGACGAGACGGTCGGCGTCGATGCACTCGACCTTCACCGCGTTGAAACCCGCCTCCTTGGCGGCGCGGATCATCTGGCTGGCCACCTCCAGCGAGGCTTCGTGGGTGACCCCCAGTTCGGCGACCAGGAAGGCGGGATGCCCGGCCCCGACTGGCAGGCCGGCGACCTCGGCGGAATGTTTCGGCATGTTCAGAATCCCTGCTTGGAAAGTCTTTCGGCAACGAGGTGAGCGAATTCGAGATCTTCGGCGGTATCGATGTCGAGGCCCGCCGGTGGCGACGAGATCTGCCCGAGGGTGAGGCCCTGCACGAAGAAACGCGGATCGGCGATGAAACGCGCGATGCGGACGCAGTAGATCGCGCCGTCGGGATAGTGGAAGGGCGTGTTCTGCTGGCGCCGCGAACGGCTGTTGAAGACTTCGTCGCCTTCCGGAAACCCCAGCAGTCCGCCGCTTTCGGCCAGTTCGAGGCGGTAGCTGACCGGGCTCGGGTAGGGGCTGACGCTGACCAGTCCGTGTGCCTCGGGGTGGGCCCGCAGCGTCGCGACGGCGCGGCGCACGTCTTCCGCGCGGCGGAACGGCGAGGTCGGCAGCAGCACCGTGACGATGCCGTCGTCGCCGAGCAGGGCGTGCAGGCGCCCGGCATCGTGCAGCAGAACCTGGCGTACCGTCGCGGTCGAGGTGGCCAGTTCGGCCGGCCGCGGCCACACGCTGGCGCCGGAGCGCCGGGCCACGTCGGCGATGGTGGCATCCTCGGTGGACACCACGACGCGCCCGGCTGGCACGCCGAGCCCCAGCGCGATCTCGATCGGCAGCTGAACCAGGGTGCGGTCGCCGAGCGGGGCGAGGTTCTTGCGCGGGATCGACGTGGATTGCCCCTTGGCGGGGATGTAGAAGGCGCAGCCGGCAAGATCGTCGCCGGCCGCCGCCGCGGCGGCGATCACCATGCGGTCCAGCCGCCGTCCACGATGAGGTTCTGGCCGTTGACGTAGGACGAGGCGTCCGAGGCGAGGTAGAGCAGCGCGCCGATCATCTCGTCGGCCTTCGCCATGCGGCCCATCGGCACGCGGGCCGAGTAGCGCTGGTCGAACTCCTCGTTCTGGCCGGAAGCCACGCCGCCGGGCGTCAGGCAGTTGCAGCGCACCCCCCGCGGCCCCCAGTAGGTGGCGAGGTAGCGGGTCATCGCGACCACGGCGCCTTTGGTGGCGGAGTAGATCATCGGGGTGTTGATCGCGCCGCCGAGGTCGGCGTACCACGAGCCTTCGTAGATGCGCTGGTCGGGGGCGACCACGCCGTAGATCGACGACACGTTGATGATGCTGCCGCTGCCCCGCTCGGCCATGCCGGGGCCGAGTTCGCGCACGGCCAGGAAGAGCGCATTCACATTCACCGCCATGACCTCGTTCCAGGTCTGCAGCGAATAGTTTTCGAGCGGCGCGAAGAAGCCGTCGGCCTTGGCGGCGGCGTTGTTCATCAGCACATCGACGCGGCCGTGGGTGTCGAGGATGGCCTTGGCCCAGGCGACGATGGAGGCTTCGGAGGACAGGTCGACGGCGAGGCCGCGCACCGCGGCGCCGGTTTCGGCGGCGAGCTGGGCGGCCAGGGTGTCGCAGGCGGCCTGGTTGATGTCGGCGACGATCACCGTGGCGCCCCGCTCGGCCAGCGCGCGGCAATAGCCGCGGCCGAGGATGCCGGCGCCGCCGGTGACGACGGCGACCTTGCCGTCGAGGCGGAACAGGTCGTCGTAACGGTGCTGGATGGTTTCAGTCATGATCGATGCCAGGGACTCGGTGGGACATGACCGGGAAGCCGGCACGCAGCGCGTGCAGCTGGGCCGGGTCGATTTCCGCGGTGACGGTGGTGCGCGACTCGCCGGCTTCGGCGAGCGGGCCGAGCGGCCCGAAGAGGCCGGAGCCGCCGCAGAAGTTGTTGCCCTGGCCGTCGGGTCCGAGCCGGTTGGAGAGGACGACGACGGTCTGGTTTTCGATGGCGCGCGCCTCGGCCAGCACGCGCAGCGCATGGTGGCGCGGGAAGGGCCATTCGCTGGCGACGAGGAACACGTCCACGCCCTGCAGCGCGAGGCGCCGGAACATCTCGGGGAAGCGCAGGTCGTAGCAGATCGCCGGCGCCAGGCGCAGCCCCTCGGCCTCGACGATCGGCGGCAGGGTGCGTCCGGCGCGCAGGAAGACGTCTTCCTGCAGCGGGCGGAAGAGGTGCGACTTGTCGTACTGGCAGGCCAGCCGGCCCTGCCGGTCGAACAGCACGAAACGGTTGGCCAGCGCGCCGTCCGGATCGGCGGCGATCAGCGAGCCACCGAGCCACACGCCGCGCCGCCGTGCCTCGTCGGCCATCCAGGCGAGGCTGGCCGGGGTGTCCTCGGCGGCCAGCCTCGCCCACTGCGACTGGACGTAGCCGCAGGTCCACAGCTCCGGCGCCAGGTACAGGTCGGCGCCCGGGTGGTTGTCGAGCTGATCGGCCAGCGCCTGGCGGTTGGCCGCCGGCAGTCCGTCGGCGACTTCCATTTGTACCGCGGCGATGTGCATGGATGCGGCCCTCAGTTGAACTTGCGGAACACCGGCTTAACGACCGGGCCGACCAGCAGGCCGTCGACGCTGCCCCGTTCCATGGCCTGGGCGACGACCTTCAGCGCCTTGTCCACGGCATCCAGCGTGCGGGCCACTTCGGCCTGACGGTGGGAGGCGGAGATCGCGATGTAGGGAATCAGTACGCCGTGGCGGATGGTTTCCTGCAGGAACAGCGTGCGCAGGCCCATGTCCACCTTGCCGTCGGCGTCGTAGAAGGCGTACCAGGGCGAGATGTCGACGCCCTGCATGCGGGCCCGTTCGCCGATGCCGTGGCGGGCGGCCAGTGCGTTGAAACCTTCGCGCAGCTGACGGCCGATCTGCCAGTTCTCGTCGATGATTGGGGTGTCGCGCAGGAGCTGGATGGTGCGCAGCGAGGCGGCCAGGCAGTGGGTTTCGGTGCCGTTGGTGGTGGACAGCAGGAAGACCCGCGGGTGCGCGTGGTCGAGGCCGCCGCGCTCCATGATGTCGCGCTTGCCGACTAGCGCCGACAGCGAGAAGCCGTTGGCCATCGCCTTGCCGAAGGTCGCCAGATCGGGCGTCACGCCGTAGTAGTGCTGCGCCCCGCGGACGTTCCAGCGGAAGCCGCTGATGATCTCGTCGAAGACCAGTACCGCGCCGTGCTGGGTCGCCAGTTCGCGGACGCGCTCGAGGAAGCCGGGCGCCGGGGCGGCGGTGGCGGCGGCTTCGAGGATGATGCAGGCCACCTGGCCGCGGTTCGCTTCGAGCAGGCGTTCGAGGGCGGCGGCGTCGTTGAACGGGAAGTTCTTGGTCAGCGCCTTGCTGCTCTGCGGAATGCCGGCGTCCATCGCGGTGTCGCCGATGAACCAGTCGTCCACGCTGAAGAAGGGATGGTCGAGGCAGCGGATCACCACCTCGCGCCCGGTGTAGGCACGGGCCAGGCGCACCGCCGCGGTGGTCACGTCGGAGCCGTTCTTGGCAAACTTGACCATCTCGGCGGCGGGGACGAGCTCGACCAGCAGCTCGGCCAGATCGGCTTCGAGCAGCGACGGCCGGGTGAAGTTCACACCCTTTTCGATCTGCGCCCGCACCACTTCGAGCACCGGTTCGTAGGCATGGCCGAGGCACACCGAGCGCAGGCCCATGCCCCAGTCGAGGAACTCGTTGCCGTCCGGGTCCCAGGCCAGCGCGCCCTTGGCGTGGGTGATGAAGCCCGGCGAGAGTTGCGGAAACTGGTCGTCGCCCTTGCTGTAGGTGTGGGCCCCGCCGGGGATCAGTCGCTTGGCCCGTTCGCGGAGCCGGTTGCTTTCGTCAAACTGCATGGCAATTCCTTTGGATCGTAAGTCGGATCAGCCGACCACGGCGCGCTGGCCGTTCTTGTCGGCTGTCTCGGCGGCATACAGCAGGTCGAGGATCTTGACGTCGTCGCGCAGCGTGTAGGCCGGCTGTTTGCCGCTGCGGGCGCATTCGAGGAAGGTCCGGATCTCCTCGATGTAGGGTTCTTCCGGGTTGATGTAGCGGGATTCGACGGTGCCGCCGCCGACGCTCTCGTCCTCCCACTGGCCGCTGGCCACGCGGAACACGCGGATGCGTTTGGCGCCGTCGTCCCATTCGAGGGTGCCTTCGGAGCCGGTCACGCGCAGGTGACGGATCGCGGTGCGCCCCAGCACGTCGACGATCAGCTGGCCGAGCACGCCGCCTTCGTGGCGCATCTGCAGCATGTAGATGTCGTCGATGGCGGCCGGCATGTCGGACAGCTTGGCGTGACGGCCGTCGATGTCGCGGACCTTGCCGAAGACCGGTTCGAGCCACACCATTTCGAAGGGCACGATCTCGCGGCAGCCGCCGGTGGGCGGGTTGGAGACGTAGAAGTCGGTGATCGGCTCCCACGGATGCCAGTCGGGCAGGTACTGGCCGCTCTGGTACTGCCAGGCCAGCACCTTGCCGATGGCGCCGTCGCCGATGAGCTGGGCGACCCGGCGCGGGCCGGCGAAGAAGCGCATCGTGCACGACGGGAAGGCCACCAGCCCGCGCGCCTCGACTTCGGCGGCGAGTTCCGGCAGGCCGTCGGCGAGCACGCTGGCTTCGATGAACATGTGCTTGCGGTGTTCGGCGGCGAGCTGGGCGTAGGGCAGGTGCTGGTCGGGCGAAGTGGAGATGACCAGCGCGCTGACCGCTGCCAGGTCGGCGGGCAGCACCTCGCCGCGGGTCGCGATGCCGTACTTGTCGGCGGCTTCGGCGATGCGGTCGGCGCGGCGGTCGACGCCGATGATGTTTTCCTTGGGGATGCCGTTGGCCAGCAGGTTGCGCACCCGGCGCTTGCCCATCGAGCCGAGGCCGACCACCATCACCTTGTAGTCGCCGGCGTCCTTGAACTTCACCGGCGCGCATTTCTGCAGGTGGCTCTCGTAGCGCTTCTGGGCTTCGAGGTTGAGGGTGGCGAGCTGCGGCTGGCGGTTCACCAGCAGCTCCATGAGTTCGCGGCTGGTGAAGTCGGTGCGCTGGCCGAAGGCCTCGACGACCCGGGTGACCAGTTCGTAGTCTTCCTGATAGTCGAGGGTCAGGCGGATTTCCGGGTGGTTGAGCAGCGGCTCGTCGACGCGGATCTCGCGGCTCTTGAAACGGCCGGAGCCGATGAAGTAGCCACCCCACACTTCGGTGTCGCTCTCGTCCTTCAGCGCCAGCACCCGGCGCAGCGCGTCGGTGGTGAGGCCGGTGGAGGCGGCGCCGAGCGGCAGGCCCGACAGGTAGACGCAGTCGGCGTCGCCCTCGCGCAGCGCCGCGGCGACCAGATCGATGCCCTCGGGGAAGCAGAAGGGATCGTCGCCATCGACGATGACCACCGCGTCCAGGCCGTAGTGCAGCGCGGTCTGGTAGTAGCGGTCGAGCTTGTCGTCCTCGCTGCCGCGGAAGGCCGCGAAACCTTCGGCGGCGGCCAGGTCGGCGAGCACCGCGTCGTCGGCGTGGACCGAGGTGGACAGGATCACCTGATCCACCCCTTTGGCCATCGCCAGGCGTTCGAGCAGGCGCGCGGTGAGCGGCTTGCCGGCGACGTCGAGGAGAACTTTCTTGGGCAGCCGCGTGGCTTTTTCGCGGACGGACAGCAGGCAGCCGATTTTCAAAGCAGATCCTCCAGCGTGATGCCGTCGTTCTCGACCAGGTCGGCCTTGGCGGTGCGGCCGACGATGCTGTCGAGCAGGGCCGGGCTGATGCCCACGTCGGCGCGCTTGAAGGCCAGGTCGGCGCGGGTCAGCACGGTGCCGGACTTGATGCTGCGGGCGGCCACCATGCGTTTGCGGGAGACGCCGCGGTAGCGTTCGGCGGCCGGCGACAGCGGGCCCCAGGTGCGTTCGCCGAGGGCGATCTCGCCGGCGCGCACGTAGGCGACGAATTCCTTGAAATCCTGCGGGTCGAGGGCGGCTTCGAAATCCTCGCCCTTTTCGGCGCGGTTCCAGGTGATGTGCTTTTCGATGCAGCTGGCGCCGAGGGCCAGGGCCAGCATCGGCACGGCCTTGGCGATGGGGTCGCCGCCGTCGATGTGGTCGGCGAGGCCGACCGGCACGCCGAACATCTCGTGCAGCGACTGCATCTGGCGGATGTTGGTGTCTTCGAGCTTGGTCGGATAGTTCTGGAAGCCGTGCAGC
Organism: Zoogloeaceae bacterium; assembly: GCA_015657735.1. Classification (GTDB taxonomy): domain Bacteria; phylum Pseudomonadota; class Gammaproteobacteria; order Burkholderiales; family Rhodocyclaceae; genus Zoogloea. The sequence goes on along the minus strand of SSSX01000587.1, from coordinate 6,391 downwards.
AGGGTGATCTCGCCGCCGCCGTTGGCGCGGAAGAGGTTGAGGCCGGCCTCGATTTCGCCGATGGTGGCGCCGCCGATGCGGAAGATGGTCGGACGGCCCGTTTTGGCCACGGCGACGATGAACTCGGACTCGACGAAGGCGGCCGCGGTCAGCACGTAGAACTCGGGCTGGATGGCGCTTTCGCAGAAGGCGAGGCTGGCCTGGTCGTTGGGCATCACGCACAGCGCGATGCCGGCGCTGCGCGCCGCGGCGGCGAACTTGATCCAGTCGTCGGTGGACAGGTTGATGTCCTGGAGGTACTGGAACACCTTCATGTGTTCCTTGCCGGCCGACACGCGGCCTTCGCCGCTGCCGTAGTGGGGCACCATGTAGGTCGGCAGATCGGTGATGTGGATGCCGATCGCGTCGGCGCCGGCGTCCTTGGCGGCCTGCATGATCTGGATTGCCTTGTCGACGGAGCCGTCGTGGGCCCAGGCCATTTCTGCAACGATGGTGACGTGCTTGCTGCTCATGAAGATTCCTTTGCTCGGAGGCGAATCAGGGGGGATGTCACTGGAAGACCAAGCCGAAATCGGCGTTGGCCTTCTGGTAGTCGGGAATGCGGCCGATGTCCAGCCAATAGCCATGGACCTTGTAGGTACGGGATTTGAGCCCCTTGGCGATCAGCGTTTCGAACAGGCTCGGCATGTCGAAGAAGACGTTTTCGGGCACGTGGTTGAGTGCCGCCGGGGACAGCACGTTGACGCCCGCGCTGACCAGCGATTTGTGGATCGGCTTTTCTTCGATGCGCTGGATGTAGCCGTTTTCCTCGCGCACCACGCCGTAGGGAATCTGGAATTCGTACTCGCTGACGCCCATCGTCGCTGCGACGCCGGCATCCACGTGCGAGTCGAGCATGTGGGCGTAATCGATGTTGGCGAGCAGATCGCCGTTGGCGACGATCAGCGGCTCGGCCGGCATTTCGGGGAGCAGGCTCAGCGCGCCGGCGGTGCCCATGCGCTTGCTTTCGCGCACGTAGCGGATGTTGGCGCCGAAGCACTCGCCGTTGCCGAAGTGGGCCTCGATGATCTCGGCCATGTAATTGACCGAGAAATAGAAATTGCGGAAGCCCTGGTCGATGAAGTTGCGCAGGATGGTTTCCAGCAGCGGCTTGTCGCCGACGTGGAGCATCGGCTTGGGCATCGACTTGGTGAGTTCGCCCAGACGCGTGCCGAGGCCGCCGGCCATCAGCACGACCCAGTTTTCGCGGGTGGTGGGCAGCAGGTAGTCGTCGAGGATCTCCATGCCGACGACCTTGCCGTCGGCGTCGAGAACCGGCATCTGGTGCAGTTTTTCGCGGCGCATGATGGCCAGCACCAGGTCGGGGCAGTCGTCGGCATGGGCCGAGTGGGGATTGCGGCACATGCATTTTTCGACCGCGTCGGAAAGGGGCTGGCCCTTCAGCAGGCCGCGCCGGATGTCGCCGTCGGACACGGTGCCGAGCAGCCGGCGCTGTTCGTCCACGACCAGCGCCATTTGCGCGCCCGCGGCGTCGATCTTGAGGAGCGCTTCGCGAATGGATCTGTGCGGAGCGATCAGGATGTCTTCCCAGTTCTTCATTGCGTTCCTATCCTCTTTGCCGGTACGCCGACGAGGCGTGACGCGGCTGCGTGGTTACGGATTACAACCGCCCCGGCGCCAACCACGCATTGCTCGCCGAGCTGTATTCCCTGAATGATCACTGCGCCGGTTCCGATGTGGCTGTCGTCGCCGACCGACACGCCGCCCGACAGCACCGCCCCCGGTGCCACATGGCAGTGCGCGCCGATCACGCAGTCGTGATCGACGATCGCACCGGTATTGACGATGACGTTGTCCCCGATGCGGGCGCCGGTCTGAATGACGGCGCCGGCCATGACCTGCACGCCGTGGCCAAGTTCGACGTCGGGCGAAACGACGGCGCGCGGATGAATGACCGACGCGAAATTGTAACCCTTGGCCCGTTGCGCCCCGAAGATGCGCCGCCGCAGCGCGGGGAGCCCGACCGATCCGATGCCGTTGGCGAGCTGCACCTGATCCGGCGGAAAATCCGCGAGCCGCGCGTCGTTGCCGAATACCGGCAGGTCGAGACAGCGGCTGCCCCAGGCCGATTCCGCGGCGTCGAGGAAGCCGATGACGCGGTATCCGCCAAGCTGCAGCGCGCTGGCCAGAACCCGGCCATGACCGCCGGCGCCGAGGATCAGGATCGCCTGCTCAGGCATCCAGCAGCTCGTCGGTGGTGTAGGCACGGCGGGCCGGTTGGCCGGCCCGATCCCACAGTTCGAGCGGCGCGACGCCCGAGCCGGGCCGCTTGCAGGCCAGTTCGAGCGCTTCGCCGGCGGCGGTGTCGCGTGCCAGCACGAGACTCTTGCGGGCGATCGGGCGGTTCTTCCACTCGCTCGGCATCGGGCGTTTGATGCCGTCGCCGAGGGCGCGCTCGACATCGCGGATCGCCGCGATCATGGCGGTGAGTTCGGCCGGCTCGAGCGAGGCCTTGTGGTCCGGGCCGGGCAGCGTCCGGTCGACGGTGAAGTGCTTTTCGATCACCGTCGCGCCGCGCGCCACCGCCGCGATCGGGATGTGGATGCCCGGCGTGTGGTCGGAGTAGCCGGTGCGGGCGCCGAACGCGGCGGCAATCGTGTCCACCGCGCGCAGGTTGACCTCGCCCATCGGCGCCGGGTATTCAGTCGTGCAGTGCAGGATGGTGACGCGGCTGCGCACCGCCTGCTGGCCGGCATCCGCCACATAGGCCGCCTCGAAGGCTTCCCGCCCGGGCCGGGCGTCGGCCGGCGCGGTGAATCCGAAAGCCAGCACGCCCAGCGCGGTCTCGATCTCGGCCAGCGTCGACATGCCGGTGGAGATGATCACGTGCCGTGCGATGCGGGCGATGTCGAGCAGGAACGGGGCATTGGTCAGATCGCCCGACGACACCTTGATGGTCGTCATGCCGAAGCGCCCGCTGAGCATGTGCAGGCTGTCCACGTCGAAGGGCGTGGACAGGAACTCGATGGCCTTGTCGCGGGCGTAGGCGGCCAGTTCGAGGTGGTCCGCCTCGGACAGTTCGAGCTTGCGGATCATCTCGTACTGGCTTTCGCCGGCATCGGTGGTCCGGGTCTGGTAGTCGGCTTTCGGGGCCTGCCGGGTGACCAGGCTGTCGGCCCGGAACGACTGGAACTTGACCGCGTCGGCACCCGCCGCCGCGGCGACGTCGATGAGCTGGCGGGCCAGATCCAGCGAACCGTTGTGATTGACGCCGGCTTCGGCGATGACATAGACGTGACGGTCGTTCACTGCCGCGGCTCCAGATCGTGAAAGTGTTTGGTCAGGGTGTCCGGCAGGTTTTCGAGGATCTGCATGATCCGCGGCGAGGCGTTGCCCTGCCCGTAGGGATTGACGGCCTGCCGGCAGACGGCCGCAAAGTCGGGCGACAGGGCGGTCTGGATGGTCTGCCGGATCGCCTCGCGGTCGGCGCTGCAATGCAGTACCGACGCGGCGGCCAGACGACCCGCCTGACGCGCGCCGATATTGACGGTCGGAATGTGGAAGGCCGGCGCTTCGATGATGCCGCTCGACGAGTTGCCGATCACCGCGGCGGCTTTTTGCAGCGCGCCCTGATAGCGCCGGAAGCCGAGCGACGGAATCGCCAGCACCCGACCGGGCTGCCGTCTGGCGCAGGCTTCGAGCAGCGGGATGATCGCCCGTCCGCCGTTGTCGGCATTCGGATAGGTCAGGATCACCTGATGGTCAGGAAAGGCATCGAGCGCGTCGAGCAGCGCGCCGAAACTCGTTTCCGGGTCTTCGTCGGCAAGCGTGACCGGGTGGTAGGTGACCAGGAAGTAGGGCTCGCGCAGCGGAAAACCGAGGCTCGCGGCGAGCGCGTCGAGGCCCATCGGCGGGCTGCGGAACAGGTGGTCGAGCCCCACCGCGCCGACGTTGAAGACCCGCTCCGGCGCCTCGCCCATCTGGATCACACGCTGGCGGTAGGGTTCGGCGGCGGTGAAGTGCAGGCTGGCCATCTTGGTGATGGCGTGGCGGATCGCGTCGTCGTAGGCGCCTTCGGTGATCTCGCCGCCGTGCAGATGGAGCACCGGGATGCGCATGATCATCGCCGCCTGGACGATCGCCAGCGCCTCGAAGCGGTCGCCCAGCACGACCAGCGCGTCGGGCTTGAGGCGCTCGAGGGCGTCGGCGAAGCCGATCGTTCCCAGGCCCATCGACTTGACGATGCCGACCCGGCTGTCGGAGGACAGCAGCATCTCCACCTTGGCGTCGATGCAAAAGCCGTCGGCCTCGATCTGCTTCCAGGTTTCGCCGAACTCGGGCGACAGGTGCATGCCGCTGACGATGACCTGCAGCGTCAGCCGTGGGCTGGCTTCGATATCCTTCATCAGCCAGTACAGCAGGCCGTATTCGGCCCGCGTCCCGGTGAACACCGCAATCCGGCGCGTCATGCCAGCAACTCGGGCAGCACGCTGCTGGGCAGGTTGACGACCCGCGCTTCCAGCCATTCGGAGTTGGACAGATCGCCCTTCCGGCAGTGGGCAAAAATGGGCAGATGATTCATCAGGGTCCAGATCGGGCGCGTCATCACCCCTTTTTCGTTGGTCGCCGCCAGCAGCGCGTCCCGCTGGGCGCGACTGTCGCAAATCACGGCGTTCAGCCAGTAGTTCGACCGGCATTGCGGGGGTTCGCTGACGAATTGCAGATCGCTGGCCTGCAGCAGCGCCGCGTAACGGTCGGCCAGGACCCGCTTGGACGCGATGAAGGCTTCCAGCTTTTCGAGCTGGGCGCAGCCGAGGGCTGCGTTCAGATTGGGAAGCCGGTAATTGTAGCCCACTTCGTCGTGCACGAACTCGTAGGGGTGGGGGATCTTGGCGGTGGTGGTCAGGTGCTTGGCGCGGATGCCGAGCTCTTCGCCGGCCAGGATCATGCCGCCGCCGCCGGTGGTGATGATCTTGTTGCCGTTGAAGCTGAGCGTGCCCAGCTTGCCGAAGGTGCCGGTGTGCCGGCCCTTGTAGAAACTGCCGAGGGATTCGGCGGCATCTTCGACCAGCGGCAGATTCCATTGCGCGCAAACGGCGACGAGTCCGTCCAGGTCGGCCGGGTGGCCGAAGGTGTGCATCGGCAGGCAGGCGCCGATCCGGCGGCCGTCGGCGCTGCGGCAGGTTCCTTCGTCGTCGAGGCGGGCGTTGTCGGCGAGCCAGGTTGCCAGCGCCGTCGCCGACATGCCGAGCGTGTGCCGATCGACGTCGACGAACACCGGCTCGGCCCGGCAGTAGGCGATCGCGTTGCAGGTTGCGACGAAGGTCAGCGCCTGGGTCACGACCAGATCGCCTTCCCCGACGCCGGCGAGGAGCAGCGCCGCATGCAGCGCCGCGGTGCCGTTGACGGTGGCCACCGCGCGCGGGCTGCCGGTGTAGGCGGCGGTGTCGCTCTCGAAGCGATTGACGAATTCACCGACGCTCGAAACGTAGGTCGAATCGATGGTGGCGGTGAGGTACTCCCGTTCGTGCCCGACGAACAGCGGCGCGTGAAGGGGGATGAAGTCGTTGCTGCGGTACTGTTCCCGCACGAAGCGGATCAGGGAGTCGAACATGAATTCTCAGACGTTGTAGATATTGGCCTTGTACTTGGCCAGATTGTGCGGCTGGGTGAACCAGTCGATGGTGGCCTGGAGTCCGTCGCGAATGCTGTAGATCGGCTTGAAGCCGGTCAGGTCGTGAATCCGCGTGTTGTCGCACCACAGCCGGAAGACCTCCGACTTGCCCGGGCGCAGGCGCTGCTCGTCGACGAGGAACTCGACGTCGCTGTCCATCAGCTCGCGGATCAGCTTGAGCGTGTCGCCGACCGAGATTTCGAAGTTGGAGCCGATGTTCACCGTCTCGCCGATCGCCGCTTCGCACTGCGCGAGGGCCAGGAATCCCCGGCAGGTGTCGGCGACGTAGTTGAAATCCCGCGTCGGGCTGACGTCGCCGAGCTTGATCTGCTTCTGGCCGCTGGCGATCTGGCTGATGATCGTCGGGATCACCGCGCGGGCCGACTGGCGGGGGCCGTAGGTGTTGAAGGGACGCGCGATGGTGACCGGAAGGTCGAAGGCGTTGAAGAAGCTCATGGCCATCGCATCGGCGCCGATCTTCGATGCGCTGTACGGCGACTGCGGCTGCAGCGGGTGCTTTTCGTCGATGGGAACGTACTGGGCGGTGCCGTAGACTTCGCTGGTCGAGGTGTGGATGACCCGCTTCACGCCGTTGTCCAGCGCGGCCTGGCAGATGTTCAGCGTTCCCTTGACGTTGGTGTCGACGTAGCTGTCGGGCGCGACGTAGGAGTAGGGGATGGCGATCAGCGCGGCAAGATGGAAGACGACGTCCACATC
>SSSX01000586.1 GCA_015657735.1 Zoogloeaceae bacterium | reverse complement strand
GAGGTCAAACCCGAAACCAAACCCGAGCCGAAGCCCGAAGCCCGGCCCGACAGCAAGGCCGAGCCGGCGGCAAACGGCGACCGGCTCGACTGGGGCTGGCCGGCATCGGGCAAGATCATCGCCGGTTTCAACGAAACCTCGAGCAAGGGCGTCGATCTGGCCGGCAAGCCGGGCGATCCGGTTCTGGCGGCGGCCGGCGGACGGGTGGTTTACGCCGGCACGGGTCTGCGCGGATATGGCAAACTGGTGATCGTCAAACACGACAACAGTTTCCTCAGCGCCTACGCTCATAACCAAGCCTTGCTGGTCAAGGAAGGGCAGGCGGTGACGAAGGGGCAGAAGATCGCCGAACTGGGCGACACCGATAGCGACCGGCCCAAGCTGCACTTCGAAATCCGCCGGCAGGGCAAGCCGGTCGATCCGGGCAAGTTCCTGCCGCCCCGCTGAGTTTCCGGCGCGGGGTGACGCCCACAGCACAAGAATGCCCGACCGGTACGACCTTACCAGGACACGGACCTTACTAGGACTATAGACGCCGGATTTCGCCCCCGCCGGTTTTTGGGGTGAATGCCGGGCGGAATGACAGGTGCGGTGCCGGCCTGTCGGCGTTGCTCCCCCTGACTCAGCGAGGACTTCATGTTCGATCCGGCAGTGCCAGAGGAAATGGATAGTACCGAACCCGACCTACCGCCCGAGGTCGAGGTCTTTCTCGAATCGGCGGCGATCTCGTCGTCCGATTCCGACTTCCTCGGCGACGTCACCCAGCTCTACCTCAACGAAATCGGTGCCAATCCGCTGCTGACTGCGGAAGAGGAGCTGATGCTGTCGCGCCAGGTTCGCGACGGCAGCTTCCCGGCCCGCCAGACGATGATCGAGCGCAACCTGCGCCTCGTCGTCAATATCGCCAAGCATTACCTGAACCGCGGCATTCCGCTGCTCGATCTGGTCGAGGAGGGCAACCTGGGCCTGATCCATGCTCTCGAGAAGTTCGACCCGGAACGGGGTTTCCGTTTTTCCACCTACGCAACCTGGTGGATTCGCCAGAACATCGAACGGGCGATCATGAACCAGTCGCGGACGATCCGTCTGCCGGTGCATGTGGTCAAGGAGCTCAACCAGGTGCTGCGCTGCCAGCGCCAGCTCGAGGCGGCCAGTAACGGTGACACCACCGTCGAGGACGTGGCCCGCCAGCTCGAACGTCCCGTCGCCGACGTGCGCGCGATCCTCGCCCTCAACGAGCACACCGCGTCGCTCGACGCGCCGCTGGACATCGACCCGACCCTGTCGATCGGCGAATCGCTCGCCGACGACGAGGCCGAAACCCCCGACCTGCAGATTCACGACCTCGAAGTCGAAACCCTGGTCCGCGACTGGATCGGTCAGCTCAGCGAGAAGCAGCGGCTGGTCATCCGCCACCGCTACGGCATCGACGAGTGCGAGGTGCAGACCCTCGAGGAACTCGCCGACAGCCTCGAACTGACCCGCGAGCGGGTCCGCCAGATCCAGCTCGAGGCGCTCGGCCAGCTGCGCCGCATCATCAAGCGTCGCGGGGTGTCGAAGGATGTGCTGCTGTAGTTTTTCCGGATAGCCGAAAGCCGACCGATGAGCGAAACCGTCCGCATCTATCACAACGCCCGTTGCAGCAAGAGCCGCAGCGCCTGCGCGCTGCTCGAGGCCCGGGGCGTGCAGCTGGACATCGTCGAATACCTGAAGACGCCGCCGAGCCGGGCCGAACTGGTCGCCGTGCTGAAGAAGCTCGGCCTCGCCGCCGAAGACATCGTCCGCAAGGGCGAGGACATCTACAAGTCGGATTACAAGGGGCGCAGCCTGGGCGAAGACGAGTGGCTGGATGCGCTGCTCGCCCATCCGGTCCTCATCGAGCGGCCGATCGTCGTACGCGGCGAGCGCGCCGTCGTCGGCCGCCCGCCGGAAAAGGTCCTCGAGCTGTTCGCCTGAGGCCGGCGGGCGCCGGTCAGCGTTTGGCCGCCGCGGCCGCCCGGGCCGCCTTCACCGCTTCACCCAGCTGGAACACCGACATCGCGTAGAAGCTGCTGCGGTTGTAGCGGGTGATCACATAGAAATTCTGGTAGCCCAGCCAGTATTCGCTGTCCTCCCCGGGCGTCACCAGTTCGACGAAGGCGGCCTTGCCGGG
>SSSX01000585.1 GCA_015657735.1 Zoogloeaceae bacterium | reverse complement strand
TTAGGGTCAACAAAGTTTCATTGTCGCCAACCTCCGCATAGAGGCCTCGTATCGGGGTTTTCTCTCCCCGTCCTTTTGTTCCGACAGAATCGTCGTCGAACAAGAGGTAGGGGTGGTCTTGCTTGACATGCAGGAACGCGAACTGCAGATCGAATTCCGAGAATTCTTTGAGTGCGGCCTTGACAGACTCAATCTCCGTGTTGCGCATGGGTTTGAATGCGTGCACGATCACCCGAACAGAATCACCCTTGATCCAGTTCATTTCGCTGCGCACACGCTGGAGCGTTGCCTGCAACGAATCGGTCAGCGCCTCACCGTACTTCGCCATCGGCACGGCATTCGACAGGTTGGAGAGCAGATAGCCGCCATCACCGCGGAAGACGCTGGTGATACCGACGATCCTCTCCTTCTTTGAGAACCGTGACTCGCCTATCGCCGCGCTACCCAGGCCAATGACCACTTCGTGCGCGATCCCTTTGTCCGATTTGATCAACCAGGGAATGCCGCCGAGCTTGGCATAGACGGCGAGTGCGAGATTGCTCAGTGTGTATGCCAGATTGCCGGGTGCCATCGCGAACGTCTCGAAGGCGATGAACTGCGTGGGAATCTGGTTGGAGAGAAACGCCGCCTTGGCCACCAAATAGGGGTTGCGTTGCGGTGGTAGCTGTCGCGAATCTCTCTCGGTCTGCACCAACGCCAAGTGCCAGGGCGTCCCCTCGGCACCCATACGCACGGCCTTGGAAGCAGCCGTGTGGTACGCGTCTGCTGTGAAGCTGTCAGCCTCCACGAATGTCAGCGTGATGTCCTGCAGACCGTAGATTCCGAGAAATCCTCTGCCGAATGGCAGCGACTTGCCGTCGACCGTCACCCCGTCCCGGAACTTCCTGAGGAATAGTTCGAATTGCCCGCGTCGCGCCCGATCACAGACCACACAAACGTTCGGCCGCGTCGGCGTGAACACATGCCTGCTGTAAGGGCCGAACTTCGTCAATCCTACCGCCGCGCGCGTCTCTGACTTGAGCGTGCCGGCATCGAACACGTAGGTCGGTGTGCTGCCTTCCGCGAAACGTGGAAAAGTCGAGCTATCTTTCTCGTTGATCAGGCTACCGATACTGACACTCAGCCCTTCTTGCAATTCGATGCCACCCAAGCCCCGCACCCAGTCCGAAATCCGGGCGATGTGCTCCATCCGGGAGCGTCCCCTGCTGTTCTCGAACACGATCTCATCGATCTTGCCCTGCGCCCTTCCGGAGGCGTTTCGCGTGAAGTGCTGCAACAAGTGCCGAGTGTTCTCGGGCGAGGCCTCCAGATACAACTCGTCCAGGGGCAGCAGCTCCTCGACATTCATGAACCGCTCAGACAGCCGTGCCTTGCCGTCTGCGATGCTTCCAACGCGCCCGACAAGCCTGCGCTGGGGCAGCATGCGCGCATCTTCCACCGGCGTCTCACGCTCGACCACCAAGCCATCCAGGCGAACGCCGTGCTCACTCAACACCGCCAGGCTAGTCGCACATGTTTTCTGGATTTCGATATCCCACAGCAGTCCTAACAAATTGGAACCCGGTAACTTCAAGGATCGGATGGAGATCAAGACGCGCGACTGCAGGTGAACATGCTTATCAGCGTCCAAAAATCCCGTCGGCAATGTGCGTCCCACTGTCGTGATCGGGTTGTAGCGGGCCACTGGCCGCCTGTTTGCACTCAGCAACGACACCAAACGTTGTTCAAGCAACGGCCGGATCAGCGAGGCGTGCTCGACCGCCGAGACCTGTTTTTCCTTGCCGATGGGCGTCGCGTCGGGCGCAAGTGGTAACGCCACAATCTGGTCTGCCCGACGGGTTACCGCAAACTGCGTTCGGTACTGGCTACGAAGGTCACGCAATTGCTGCGAGTCTTTGAATGGCAGGGTCTGCAGTCGGATGGCATCGCCATGCACGAGCAACGGCGTAAAATTGAGCTGCAGATGTCGTCCCATGCCCTCTCCTATTTTTTATTCAGCATCAGTTGGATCATCGCGAACAGACGATGAAAGAGGTAATCGACATGGTCCACATCGATCACCGGCACTTGGCTCACCTCGGAATGGCGGATCAAATGGCTATTGCCAATCGAGTTCAATTCCTGCGCCTCAGCTTCCAACCTGGTTCGCAACAACGGCTCCGTTGCGGTGGCATCTAAGATGATCGTGATAGATCTCTTCTTGTCGCGAGGGTCTGCGAGCGATTTGAGCCTCTCCCATGCATCCCACAACCGTTCCAGCGCTTCTCGTCGAACAAGGGGATTGCGGTCGGAAAACTTCGCCCGACACTCATCCAGCATGTTATCAAGCGTGCGGTCCCCGGTATTGAAGGCCGTTCGCCTCAGTTCATCACCCAACACCAGCGGCAGCACTCGAACAATGCGCCCCGTCGAGAGCATCTCGAAGGCAACGCCATTGCGCGAGAAAATGCGGTTGACGGTCGCTCGAAACTCGTCCTGCCCCGCTTGCGGATCGAAACTCAGATGGTGGTGACCGAAGAAGTCATGGTATTTGCCAGGGATTGGCTTCGCCACGGCGTCATGGACGAATTCGATGAAGTCCAAGGCCAACAACGTTTCCGGCGCAATCGGCTCGCGTTCAGAGAAAAAGCCCTCCTCCACTGCATGAGTGGTTTCAAGCGGCCACGCCAGACCGGGCATCTCTGCAACCACTCCCGCAGCCAGTGAGTCGGAATCGCAACCGCAAATAGCCTGCCCATCTGGGCAACGCTCAGGGAATCGCAGTCCGAAGGCACCACTGTTGATCAGCGCCTGCACTGAGGCGACCACGCCGGCCCAAACTGTTGGTGAGATCACCTGCTCGGTTCGCGCTTTTGGACCGTTCTCCCGGTCGCTGAAGTAGTCCGCCATCAGCGTGCCCCCGTGTGATCGATTGACGCGGCTATTGGCGGGTCGTTGAAGACCCGCTCGCCATCGGTCGGCAGCGCATGGACGGTTTGTGGCAGCCCACGCATCTAGCCCGCCTCCCGAATGGACGTGATCAGCGGCGACTCGTCTTCGTCGTAGGTCAGATGAATCTGTGTCTTGGCGCGCGTCACACCCACATAGAAAAGTCGAGTTGCTTCTTCCAGTTGCTCTTCGGTCTTGTCGTAGCCGCTGGGGAACACGCCGTTTTCCAGCCCGACCATGATGACCGCCTGGAACTCCAGCCCTTTCGAGCTGTGTAATGTCATCAGATTGATCTGGTCCGGACTCTTGCCCTGATTCCCGAATATCTCTACCGTGAATGTCTGCAATGGACCGCCCACTGCAGCGGCCCTTATCAGCTCATCCAGGTTATCTTTCTCATCGGCGAGACCAGGCTCCTGCTGGAGCAGGTCATCCAGCACGTCGCGACGCAATACTGAAAGCCATCGATGCAAAGGCTGCGCACCATCCCGTAGTGAGAACAGGGCCGCGATCAACTGCTTGCGTGCGGCCAGCAGTTCGGATTCACGCGTGACAGAGCGCCGCAGCCGTCGCCAAGCTTTGAGCAACTGCGAAAGAGGCACCGAACCTGTCTGCCAGCCGCCCGCACACCATCGCGCGACATCTGTGAGCCACTCGGTCAGGCGGGTACGCTTTATCGGCGATCCGTTGTCAAGTCGGAAGTACCGCAAGCCGAGAGCATCCGCCGCCTGCGCAATCGGCGTCCCCTCGTTGAGCGTCCGGTACAGCAGCGCAATGTCCCCCTGGTTCCATGACGGATTTGCCGCGAGGAGCGCCGGCACCAGCGTCCCAAGCGCGTAGTCTGCCTGTTCGCGGATGTTGCACTCCAGACGGTGGATAAGGATTTCGCCGGCTCGCCCATCATGAGAACGAAACTCAGCGGGTTCCGGCAATAGCGCCATGGAAGCAGCGATGATGCGGTCCGCGCAACGGTAGTTCAGCTTGAGCCTGATGGATTCCATCTGCGGGAGACGGGCCAACACTCGCAACAAGCTCGGCTTGGCACCGGTGAATCCATAAATGGACTGGTCCGGGTCGCCCACTGCAACTAACCGGGTCTTCGCGCGAAGCAAAGCCAACACGATGCGGTGCAGGGGAAGACCAAGGTCCTGATATTCGTCGATCACGATCACCGAATACTTGGCCTGAATGGCACGTCTAACCCACTCATGTTTCTCGACAAGTTGCAGGCCAGCAAGGACCAGACCATCGAAGTCGATCAGGCCATTCTGTAGAAGCAATACTTCGTAGGCCCCAACCACCGCTGTCTCGCGGGCTGACCATGCGCGCCACTCGTCACTATCCTTGTCCGGGATGGTGCGCCGCAGCTTGTCGCAGGCCATGCGAAACCAACTTGGCGCATTGCCCCCCAGTTGCTCGCGATAAGCATCGGCAAAGAGTTTTCGCGCCTGCGCGGGTGACGCAACGACCAGCGGATCCGGTACATCGAGACCTGCCAGTGCGGCGTAGGGCGACACTAGTTCCGTAAGGCAAAAGGAGTGCACTGTGGAGAGCAGGAGACGATCACCGTCGTCCGCACCGAGCTTGGTCAGTCTTGATCGCAACTCGCCGACACAAGCATTGCTATAGGTGATGCACGCCAGTCGGCGGGGGCGGTGTACGTCCTCAGCAAGCAGGCGGGCGATCTTGACGGTGATCGTCTTGGTCTTGCCGCTGCCGGGCCCGGCCAGGATGACGCAGTTCCCTGTCGATTGGTATGCACGCCATTGATCCTCGTTCCCACGCAAATCTTCCGCGGCTTTGAGATACGGGGGTGCGATGGATGTCATCCCAGCTTGGCCTTCAAATAGTTCAGCGCAGATTCGATGTACTCAGGACATACGTCGACATCCTCTTTCATGAGCACCGCCGCCAACCGTTGCGCCATACGGCCCTTGCCGATGGAGTCGATGTCCTTGAGGAATTGCGAGGGATCGAGTGAATCAGGATCGGTCGCGAGGCTCGCGAAGCGCGCGTGCATCTTCTTGTTGGTGGTGAGTCCCTTGATGGCTGCCAGGAAATGGTCTTCTGCCCCTGCCTTGAAAACATCGATCTCAAACGTGAATTCGTTCAGGAAGACACCGTAGTGCGGTGCGAGCTTCAGCACCTCAGCATAGTTGGTCTCTTCCCAAACTTCTTCATCTAGCAAGTGCTGCATGATCTGGTTGACGACACGATTCTTACCATAGCTGTCCGTAACACCTGCGTCATCCGGATCCGCATCCTCCTGACTCGCATCTTCCTTCTTTGGATCGAAATCCGTCAGTACCACGAATGGGATATCGAGCCCCTTTGGCCCCAGCAATTGGACGTAAGGAGCGAAGTTGGTGCCGGCGATGGAGCAGACTGTGATGCCCATCGCATCAAAATCAAGACTCTCGTCATACAGCTTAGCCAGCGTCGGCAACAGAAACTTTTCCGCATCGCCTTCCACTAGGATTACGCCCTTCGAGAAAAACAGTTCGCCGCGCGTGACGTCGATGTAGCGCTCCAGATCCTCGCGGTCGCTGGTATCGAGTTTGATGCCTTTGAGAGAGCGCCCGACGGTATGCCCCTCGTCAGCGATCTGCCGCAGGACAACCACATTGGCTAGCGGCGCCACACTGGCCACATTCGGCGAATGCGTAGTGAGCAGAATGCTGCGCGGCCCGGGTCCGGCTTGCGCGTCGTCCCGCGTTTGTAGGTAATTCCGATAGATGAGCCGCTGAAGATGAGGATGGAGATGGGCCTCGGGTTCCTCTATCGCCAGAAACGTATGTTGACGTTCCCCCTCGTCCACCAAGTATTGATGTTCCAGATGCTTCAGTGCGAGGTAAAGTACATTGGCGGAACCGAGACTGGCCTCTGCCACACCGCGCTTGCCGCCGTCGATCATCATTTGCAGCGCGCGTATCAATCGGTCAGGCTCCATCGGCGCAAAACCCAGTGCCGTTTCAACGGCATGCTTGTCTCCCACCATGGCGGTGAGCTGATCATTGACTTGGCCCACAACGTCTGCAAGTTCAGGTAATGCAGCAATTTTGGACGTTGTTTTGTGAACCTCACCGGCGATCGTGCTGAGTGCTTTTGCATCTACCGTCTTCGCAGCACGGTCAAGGAGGGGGCGCAGTGGAGAGCGAGCCCAGCGCGCGAGGTCCGATTCGGCATCGCGCAGTGCCGGAAATAGATCCAGCGGCATCCAGCGCCTCAGATCGTAGCCGACCGCGTTGTCGGGGCGGTCTCCGCCGAACACAATGAATTCGTAGTCAGCCTCGCTGCGCGGCGCACCTGCAAGCCCCGGCATGGGCTGGTAGCGATATGTGATTCGCGCCACCATCGGGTCCGGCCGTACGAGATGATCCGCCAATACCGCCAGCAGATTTTCATCATCTTCGAAACCTCGAAACTCGACCGACACCTCAATCACGTCCTCCGCCTTCAGCGGCCGCGCCAGCCCATCCCAGAAATCATCAAGGCGCAGCTTGCGCAACGAGTCGGGAAGTGAGGGATCGAGGATCAGTCGCAACGCAAACAACAGGTTGGTCTTGCCAACTTTGTTTTCTCCGAGGACGACGGCATGTTCGCCCAGGCGAACATCCAGCAACTTGAAGTTGCGGAAATTCTTGATAACAATCCGGCTCAGTCGCATAGGCATCTTCCGTTCTTTTGGCTTTAAGTCTTCTTCTCCGCGCAGGAGATTGGGTGCACGTAGATGAGCCCCTTCGTTTGTGCTGCCTTAACCTTGTGGTCGATCATTTCGCGCAAGTTCAGATGCCCTTCGAGCACGAGAATCAGATCTTCGCCGTCAACGAAAAGCGTCTGAATTTCCTTGTCCATGGCCAGGCTCCGGACTACTTCGACGCTGAAACCGTTGACCGAGATGAACAGGCCGCGTCCGTAGAGCTTGCCGGCCACCTTGCCAGCGAATTGGTAGACCGGCTCATTGCTTGCCGATTTCTCCTGCCATTTAGCCTCGATCAGGTAGTGCTCTCCGTCGAACTTCACCGCACCATCGATCTGCTCGCCGTGGACGCGAAATGCTTCCGTGGCCTCTAGGCTTGAAAGCCTGGCAAGTTCGGTCAGGATGCGTTCCAATGCGTAGCCACGTTGCTGTCTTGATGTCTTGTTGGCCAATAGGTCCAAGTACTCAGCACGCAGGACTTCCAAGGTAACTGTCGGCTGTTGGCGCGCTGTCTCGTGGGTCGCTCGCCGCTCTCGATCCGACTTGATCCTGGCATCACGGATTTCCTGCAATTGCTTCAGGTGCTCTAGATTTCTAGTCGCTGCCGCGCGATCCAGCTTGCGCAGCTTGTCGAAGTAGTACGGGTCGAAGTGTGACCACGCCAACAGCGACTGCAGCATGGCGCGAAACGGGCCAAGCCCGTTGTCAGGTCTCGCGCCTAGCTTGCCAAAGAGCACATCGACGACCTCGTGTCGCTTGAGGCCACTCTCGCCTTCGATCTGCAAGCCACTCAATTCAGCCTTCGTGCATCCGTGCTTCTCAAAGAAGCCAACGATGTCCTTGCGCGGCCAGAACAGAGACAAGATGCAGTCCTTCATGCAGCCTTTAATGTCGGCAGGGAAAGCCATTTCATTCACTCTCATCAGCCAATCAGGCCAAGAAGCCGCTCAATGACATCACTCGCTTGGCGCTGTCTCAACACCCTCGCCTCGCGCAGTTCGGGTTCATCGCCCTCGCCAAATTCGAACTTGGCGACTGACACAGGGCCATCCTTGCGATAGCCCTCGATCTTTTCATCCTGGGCGAAACGGTCGCGCAGGATTGACAGAGAAGCCTTGACCACGTCGCCGTGCTTGCCTGCCAGCTCCTTGCGGAAGGCCTCGGCGACGGCTTCCGCTTCCTCGGGCGCATACTCAATGCAATAGATCAGGTCATGCGCGTCCTTACGTTCGAAGCGCTGATCGAACGCGAATGACTTCAGGCAGGTAAAGCTGACCAAGTTGGCATGCTTGATTTGTTCAGTGGCGATGCCATTGCCGCCGAGGAGTTCAGCCTGGATCTCGGTGACTTGGTGAAGGTCAAAAACGATGGACGAATACGGGATGTTCAATGCTGAGATAGTTCCTTCGGTTGGCAATGGCTGTACCTTGCCGCCGGCGATGTCAGGCGCATCTGCCAGCAGTTCCAGCACCATCAACGCACCGTGTTCCGTGCGGGTCTGCCAACGCCAGGAAAGCTTTGTCCCGGCACTGTTTTCGGCCCGCTCGAAGCCCATTTTCTTGAGGTTGTCCTCCAGCGTGTGATACGCCTCTGTGTCGGCTAGGATTTGCAGGTCGATTACGATGTCGACATCGAGCGTTCCTGCATGCGCTGGAACCACCGGCGGCCGAGCAGCAACCAAGTACCTCGGCGTGAGACCGCCGACCAGATAGACGGAGTCCTTCCATGGCCCCAGCCCACGCAGTAACGTCACCAGAACGCGTTCACAGTCGAGCGTGTACCGGTCGCTGTAGCCATCGAGAGTTGCGGGCTTTGCCATCAGAAGCCGATCCTTTCTTTGCGCAAGTGCTCGGCCATTTCCTTGGAGCGGCCTTCACCGCGCAAGAGGTCGAGATAGACTTGGACCGGGCTGGCCAGCCAAACACCACCGACGTTTTGCCGAAACAGCAGTTCTCCCGCCGATTTCGTCTCGATGACCGCTAGGTTTGTCCCTTCATTGACAACGCGTGCATCCAGCTCAGCCATCGCCATCTCGGCACCGGTGCTGGGCAGCAGTCGAATGCGCACCTGCGAGATGCCGGACAAGAAGGGGGCGTAACGCTGTGCAGCGGCTTCGTAGCTCGCCGCATATGCGACCTGACGCGCGTCGAATATCTGGCCGAGCCGTTCAATCAGCGCTTCGGACTTCAAGCCAGGCACGAAATACCGGCGCAGCACTGGCGCGCGCTGCGCGGTGAGCTGCTTCGCCCAAGCATCGAGCAACGCACCCGGTTCGCGCAGATGCCGCTCCTTGCTTGGCCCCTGCCCCCGCGACACCAACCAGTCGAACCGCTCCAACTCGCCTAGTACATCCGAGGCAGTGGACGGAGCCACCTGCGCCTGTTCGGCCACTTCGGTAACACCAAACCATTCCTCATGATTGACCAGGAGTGCGTGCAGCACCTGGGCGCGCCGCCCGGAGAAAAGCGACCGAATCGACTTTTCCAAAGTCTTCGGAGCCGGTTTGTCGATGTAGACGTAGACACCAGAGGCCGGCAGGAACAGGCTTCCGCCGCTGTCGAAGTAACCGATGCGCTCGGTTCTGAGCAGTTCTTTCGCTCCCGGTGAGAGTGATTCGGCGATGAGCAGATGTTGCACATCCGCGTAGCGACCGTGCTGCGATTTCAACTGCCACAACGCTTGGCGCACGTCTCGGGGGTAGACCGATTTCTTTGTCTCGACCAGCAAGACAATCGATTTGCCGGCGACGTGCAGATCAATCTTCGCGTCGAGGCGACCAGCGGCCTGCATGGCGGGTTCCGACAGATCCAACTCGGCATGCACGTCCGGCAGCTCTCGGAGCGAATCCAGGAGCTGTTCGATCAGGGCGCGTTCTGCGAGGGGCGACTCAGTCATGGCTGCCGTTATTTCCTGTTCAGCGAATAACGGCACTATACCGAATATTCGTCATAACCACCATATTCGCTGCACAGCGAATTCCCTTCCGGGCAACTTGGCGTGCCACAGAATTCTCAATCAATATGGCGGAGACTTCATTCGGAGAGGCAATGTCGAGTTTCCTCAAACACGTGGATCGTCGCATTGCGCTCGGAACACGCACGTAACGCAGGCATTCCGAGAGTGCGAGCGGCGTGCCATGACTCGGCCCGCGAGAATGCCTTCCCGCTTCTTGATCAGAGCAACCATTTCTTCGTCAGTCATCAATTGAACGCGATGCGCGATTGGCAAGGCTCGCCCCGTCGGCGCCTTTACCATCACATATCCGTAGGACGCCACCGATTTCCCCGTCTGGCCCACTACCGCCATCCTCTGCGCCGATAACTGGATCACGTCCGACAAGCAGGGCTGGTTGCTCCAGCGAGTCTTGAACTCCACCAACACGAGCAGACCGGAGGGCATCCGGTATGCTCGGTCAAGTTTCGCCACCAGTCCGACGGGCGTGAAAACCCGGAACAGCCTTTCCATGTAGATCAACTCGGCATCCCGCAGCGCTACCGGTCGTGAGGCCCGCTCAGTCCGTGCAGCATCGGTCTCAACTGATCGCCACCGCGCCATGACCAGCGCTAAGCCTACAATGGCAATGGCGCAACCGACGCCCCACGCTAGCGCCGACACTTGCCGTCCCCACGCGAGCCTGACCACCACCGAAATCCCATCGCTATCGCCCCCAAGACCATGCGCACAGGAACTTGCAAGGCGGGCCATCGGCGCAGGACGACGCAGATGCTGGGGGCACCCCGATAGTAGAGGCGGATCACCCGGCTCCCCCAAACGCTCGGTCGCAGCGCCTCGTCCCTGAACCGGCGCAGCACCTCCGTCTGCCAGGCCTCGCCGAACACGCAGGTGGCGATGAAGCAACGCCCCTTCCGGGCGGCCTGCGCGGAAGCCGCCAAACCTTCCCGAAGGAAGTGCTCATGCTCGACCAGCCCACGTGCACGGGCTCGCTGCTGCCCGGCCGTACGACGGCTTCCATGAAGATGCTCGAACACCACCAGCTGTTCGCAGCGGCCCATCTGTGCCAGGTCCGAAGCACTGACCATCCGGCCGCTCACCGGCCGGCGCGATCGCTTGCCCATGGCCGGCTCACGCGTCGATCGCTGGCGCGAAGAGGTCGTTAGTGATGTCGCCATTGCCCTCCTGCGCGCTACTTGCGGAAGGCAGATGAGGCGAGCCACGTCCCATGCCGGCGAAAACACCGCTCTGCGCCAGCAACCCATCGTAGGCCAGCAGCCGCAGGCGATTGATGCGTTTGACGCCCTTCTGGAACTGGATCAGATCGTCGTACAGACGGGGATGGTCGGCACGCGCCAATACGAAGACCAGGCGAATGGGCGCGGCGTCCTTTACGGTATCGGTGCTCATTCGAGTTCTCCCGATGCCCCCGGAACTTGCTCCTTACCGGTGGCGGTCATCTTGCTGCTCGCGTAGTTCTGCCCGGCCAGCTGAAAACCCCGCACATTGGCGAACATCGGTTCCTTCACCTCATGGATGCGGTGCTTCGGGAACGCCGCCTTCACCGCCTTGCGGAACAGGAACGCCCCGCCGCCGACCAGGATGATGTTCTGCAGGCTGTGCGGTGCCTCGATCCACTCCTTCATCGTCGACACGGCCTGCTCGGCGACGGTCTCGGCCAGGGGCAGCAGGCGCTTCATGTCATACGGCTTCTGAAAGATCATCGGCTGCTTGCCCGTGCGCAGCGCCAGGTCGATGGCGTCGTAGTCCCGGTACGGCGAGCCGATATCCTTGGTGATCTCGGCCGCCAGCAGGCGCAGCACATCCGACATGCCGCGGTTGAAGGAGTAGCTCTGCTTCTGCACGAGGCGCATGCCTCGGGCCACCAGCCAGTCGAAGGTACGCGAGCCGGGGTCGATGATCAGGCTCTGCTCGTTGCCGATGATCGCCATCTTCTGGTGCTCGGAGGCGAAGTGCGCCAGCGCCCCTTGCGGCTGAGCGACGGCCATGGCCTTGCCGACCGTCACGGCCTTGCCGCCCCCGATGTCATGGCGGCCGGTCATGGCTTTCTCCAGCGCCGCTTTCTTGACCGCGAAGAGCGCCACCGGCAGCCCCACCACGAGGAGGTCGATGTGGCTCACCTTCATCATGGAGAGCGCCCCCCTGAGCAACGCCATGTACTCCGGCGTCTCGGTGTATTCATCATGCAGTTGTTTGGCGCGAAAGGTGTCGGCGGCGAGGCTCACGTCCGGCCCGACCTCGTAGAACAGCGGGCCGATGGGGATGCACACGGTTTTCTTGCGTTCACTGGCCGGCCACGACGGCGAGTCGTCGCTCGACGGATAGGCGACGGACGGAAAAC
>SSSX01000078.1 GCA_015657735.1 Zoogloeaceae bacterium | reverse complement strand
CCATCTCAGCGCTCCGCCATGATGGCTTCGATGTCGGCGACGCTCTTCGGCGTGGCGTGGGTGATGATGTCGCAGCCGCTGGCGGTGACGAGGGCGTCGTCCTCGATGCGGATGCCGATGTTCCAGAAGGCTTCGGGCACGCCGGCGGCGGGGCGGATGTAGGCGCCGGGTTCGACGGTGAGGACGTTGCCGGGCACGAGGGTGCGCCATTCGCCGGCCACCTTGTATTCGCCGGCGTCGTGCACGTCGAGGCCGAGCCAGTGGCCGGTGCGGTGCATGTAGAACTGGCGGTAGCTGCCCGATTCGATGGCGGCGTCGAGGCTGCCGGAGAGCAGGCCGAGGTCGATGAAGCCCTGGGCGAGGACCCGGGTGGCGGCGGCGTGGCCGGCGTCCCAGCTGGCGCCGGGGCGGATCTCGGCGATGGCGGCGGCCTGGGCGGCGAGGACGAGTTCGTACACGGCTTTCTGCGGCCCGCTGAAGCGGCCGCTGACCGGGAAGCTGCGGGTGATGTCGGAGGCGTAGCCGTCGAGTTCGCAGCCGGCGTCGATCAGCAGCAGGTCGCCGTCCTGCATGCGGCGGTCGTTCTCGACGTAATGCAGCACGCAGGCGTTGGGGCCGCTGGCGACGATCGAGCTGTAGGCTGGCGCCTGGCTGCCGTGCCGGCGGAATTCGTGGATCAGCTCGGCTTCGACTTCGTATTCGTGCACGCCGGGGCGGGCGGTGCGCATCGCGCGGCGGTGGGCGCCGGCGGAGATGGCGGCGGCGCGGCGCAGCGTGGCGATCTCGGCCACGTCCTTGACGAGGCGCATCTCGTCGATGAGGCTGCGCACGTCGCGGATCTGGCCGGGGGCGTGGCAGCCGGTGCGGGCCTGGGCGCGGACGCGGTTGAGCGCGTCGGCGACGCGGCGATCCCATTCGGGTTCGTAGCCGACCGAATGGAAGATGGCCGGCTGGTTGGCGAGGAGGGTGCCGAGCTGTTCGTCGAGTTCGGCGATCGGCCGCGCCTCGTCGAAGCCGAAGGCCTCCCGCGCGGCGTCGGGGCCGAAGCGGTAGCCGTCCCAGATTTCGCGTTCCATGTCCTTGGTGCGGCAGAACAGGATGCTCCTGGGGGCGGCGCCGGCCACCAGCACCAGCACCGCCTCGGGTTCGCGGAAGGCGGTGAGGTAGTAGAAATAGCTGTCGAAACGGTAGGGATGGGTGGTGTCGCGGTTGCGGAAGCGTTCCGGCGCGGTGGGGATGATCGCGACGCCGCCGCCGGCGGCCTGCATGGTGGCGAGCAGGCGGGCGCGGCGGGCCTGGAAGGGGGCGATGTCGAGGGGCATGGGGCGGGGACCGGTGACGGGTTCAGGAGTGGACCGCGGCGGCGGAGGGACGTTGCAGGCTGGCGTCGAGTTCGGCGAGGCGCTGCGGGGTGCCGACGTCCACCCAGCGGCCGTCGTGACGGGCGCCGCTGACCTGGCCGGCGGCCATCGCGGCGCGCAGCAGCGGGGCGAGCTTGGCCGGCCGGTCGGGCGCCAGCCCGGCGAACAGGGCCGGGTGGTAGGCGCCGATGCCGGCGAAGGTGAGGCGTTCGCCGCGGCCGTCATCGCTCACCCGGGCGTCGGGCAGCAGGCCGAAGTCGCCGGCCGGATGATGGGCCGGGTTGGGCACCAGCAGCAGATGGGCGAGCGGACCGCCGGCCTGCAGCTGCGCGCCGGCGTGGCGCAGCGCGGCGAAGTCGGCGTCGCAGAAGACGTCGCCATTGACTACCAGAAACGGCGCCGTGCCGAGCAGCGGCAGCGCCCGCGCGATGCCGCCGGCGGTTTCCAGCGCGGTGCCCTCCGGCGAATAGGCGATGCGCACACCGAAAGCGCTGCCGTCGCCCAGCGTGCCCTCGATCATCTGCCCGAGATGGGCATGGTTGATGACGAGCTCGGTGATGCCCGCCGCGGCGAGGCGTTCGATGTGCCAGACGATCAGCGGCTTGCCGCCGGCCGGGAGCAGCGGCTTGGGGCAGCGGTCGGTGAGCGGGCGCATGCGTTCGCCGCGGCCGGCGGCGAGGATCATCGCTTTCATCGCGGCGCGCTCAGAACGAGTAGCCGACTTCGGTG
>SSSX01000584.1 GCA_015657735.1 Zoogloeaceae bacterium | reverse complement strand
TTCCAGCTGCTCGTGCCGCTCGACTTCAAGGCCGCCGCCCGCCAGGCCAGCAACCTGATCCTGATGGTCGACGACGCCACCGCCAACCTGCCGTGGGAAATGCTCGAAGTGGACGGCCAGCCGATGGTCCGCCACACCCGCGTCGTGCGCCAGTTCATCACCCCGCGCTTCCGGCGCCAGATCGCGCGCACCGACGCCCTGACCGCCTGCGTGATCGCCAACCCGGCCACCGACGGCTACCACGCCCAGTTCGGCGGCCCCGACTGGAAACCTGCCGCCGGCGCCGACGGCCAGCCGAAGCCCGACTGCCTGGCCGACCTGCCGGCCGCCGCCGCCGAAGGCGATGCCGTCAACCAGCTGCTCACCGAAGCGGGTTACGCGGTCACCGCGGTGCCGCCCGAATCCGTCGCCGCCGACGTCTTCACGCGCCTGTTCGCCCGCCCCTACCGCATCCTGATGATCTCCGCGCACGGCATCCACGCCCGCCGCGCCGCCGACGGCAGCTACCGCAGCGGCGTGGTGCTGTCCGACGGCCTGCTGCTCTCCGCCAGCGAGATCGGCCTGATGGAGACCGTCCCCGACCTCGTCTTCCTGAGCTGCTGCCACCTCGGCAAGATCGGCCCCGAGGCCGGCGCCGGCAGCCACCGCCTGGCCTACAGCCTGTCGCGCGAACTGATCGACATGGGCGTGCGCTGCGTCGTCGCCGCCGGCTGGGAGGTGGACGACAGCGCGGCGCGGACCTTCACCGAAACCTTCTTCGACCAGATGACGCGCCACAACGCCGCCTTCGGCGAGGCCGTCACCGTCGCCCGCGGCGCCACCTTCGACGCCCACCCCGGCTGCAACACCTGGGGCGCCTACCAGGCCTACGGCGACCCGTCCTTCCAGCTCAAGCTGCAGCGCGGGCCGGCCCCCGACGACCGGCCGCTGCGCGCGCCCGACGAACTCGTCGACTGGCTCGAGCAGCGCCGCCTCGACAGCCGCCTGGCGAGCGCCGGCCGGCAGCGCCGGGCAACGGCGCGCGAGGCCGACTTCAAGACCGTCGCGCAGCGCGTCCGCAACCGGCTCAAGCACGTGCCCGAAAGCTGGACCGGCCTGCCCGAAGTCCAGCAGGCCCTCGGCCGGCTGTACGGCGAATATGGCCGCGAAGGCTTCGCCCTCGCCCGTGACGCCCTGCTGCAGGCCATCGGTCAGGATTCGACGCGCGGCAACGTGCCGATCGCCGCCATCGAACAGCTCGCCAACATCGAAGCCCGTCAGGCCCAGCGCCTCAGCGAAGCCGGGCCGGCGCGCGACCTGAAGGAAGCCCGCCGCCTTGCCGACGACGCCATCGCCCGCCTGCGGGCCCTGTTCGCGCTGTCGGCCGCCAGCCCGCAGACGCGGCCCGCAGCCGGTGCCGGCGCCGCCGTCAACCCGGAGCGGCTGGCGATCCTGGCCAGCGCCTTCAAGCGCAAGGCCATCGTCCTGGCCCGCGCCGGCAAGCCCTGGAAGGACGTCGCAGCGCCGCTCGCCGACGCCCGCGAGGCCTACGCCAGCAGCGCCGGCGGGCCCGACGCGACGCCCGCCAGCAACCCCTACGGCCAGCTCAACCGCCTGCAGCTCGATGCGCTGCTCGGCGGCGGCACCGGCGACCCGCTGGCCGCGCAGCTGGACGGCTGCCAGGCCGCCGCCCGTGAGCGCTTCGCGCACAGCTTCGGGTTCTTCGACGCAGTGATGGCGGCCGACGCCGAACTGACGCGCTGGCTGTACACCGCCGCGCTCGCCGACAGCGCCGCCGCCCAGCTCGAGCGGTGCTACCGCGACGCCATCGCCGGCCTCACCTACACCGACCGCGAGCTCGATTCGGTTACCGCGCAGCTGGTCATCCTCGCCGATCTGCTCGACTGCCGCGCCGCCGCCCCCGGCAGCGGCGACGCCGCAGAACAGGACCGCAACCGCGCCGCCGTGCTGCGCGACGTCGCCGCCCGGCTGTCGCGGCCGCCAAACGCGCGTGCCGCGACCACGCCCAAGGATGGTGCAACGCCACACGAAATATCCGGCTGACGCACCGCCTTAGCCCACCCATCCCCCATCGTGGTGCAAACATAGCGGCGGGACGGGCAAAAACCGCCTCTGAATGCATGGCACGCGGCTTGCTTGATGCCATGCAGCAAAGGAGTTGTCATGGCCGAAACGAAATCCACCTGTTGTTACTGCGGCGTTGGCTGCGGCGTCATCATCGAACACGAGGCCGGCCGCATCACCGGCGTCCGCGGCGACCCGGAACACCCCGCCAACTTCGGCCGACTGTGCACCAAGGGCGCCACCCTGCACCTTTCCGCCGCACCCGAAACCCTGGCCGCGCGTGCGCTTTACCCCGAACTGCGGAGCAGCCGCGACGACGCCCGCCAGCGCGTGAGCTGGGACACCGCCCTCGATACCGCCGCCGACCGTTTCGCCGCCATCATCGCCGAACACGGCCCCGACGCCGTCGCCGTCTACGGCGCCGGCCAGCTGCTCACCGAGGACTACTATGTCTTCAACAAGCTGATGAAGGGTCTCATCGGCACCAACAACCTCGACACCAACTCGCGGCTGTGCATGTCGAGCGCCGTCGCCGGCTACAAGCTGAGTCTGGGCATGGATGCGCCGCCGTGCAGCTACGAGGACATCGCCCATGCCGGGGCGCTGTTCATCACCGGCAGCAACACCGCCTTCGCCCATCCGATCGCCTTCCGCCGCGTCGAGGACGCGCGCAAGGCCAATCCGGACATGCAGCTGGTCGTCATCGACCCCCGCCGCACCGACACCGCCGAAGCCGCCGATCTCCATCTGGCCCTGCTGCCGGGCACCGACATCGCCCTCTACAACGCGATGCTCCACGTGATGCTGTGGGAAGGCTGGATCAACCGCGACTACGTCGACGCCCACACCGAAGGCTTCGACGCCCTGAAGAAGATCGTCCGCGAGTATTCGCCGGTGATGGCCGCGTCGATCTGCGGGCTCGACAAGAAAGTCATCGAGCAGGCGGCGCAGATCTTCGCCACCTCGAAGGCGACGATGTCGATGTACTGCCAGGGGCTCAACCAGTTCTCCTTCGGCACCCACAACAACTCGGCGCTGATCAACCTGCACCTCGCCACCGGCCAGATCGGCCGACCCGGCGCCGGCCCGTTCTCGCTGACCGGCCAGCCCAACGCGATGGGCGGCCGCGAGGTCGGCGGCCTCTCCAACCTGTTGTCGGCCCACCGCGACATGGCCAAGCCCGCCGACCGCGCCGAAGTCGCCGCGCTGTGGGGCGTCGCCGACGTACCGGCAACGCCCGGCAAGAGCGCGGTCGAACTCTTCCAGGCGCTCAAGTCGGGGGAGGTCAAGGCGGTGTGGATCGCGTGCACCAATCCGGCCCAGTCCATGCCGGATCAGGCGCTGATCCACGACGCGCTCAAGTCGGCCGAATTCGTCGTCGTGCAGGAAGCCTTCGGCCACACCGAAACCTGCGCCTACGCCGACCTCCTGCTCCCCGCCACCACCTGGGGCGAGAAGGACGGCACCGTCACCAACTCCGAGCGCGCCATCAGCCGCGTTCGGCCCGCCGTGTCCGCGCCGGGTGAAGCCCGCCACGATTGGGCGATCGTGGTGGACTTCGCCCGGCGTCTGGGCACCCGCCTCGGCAAGGGCGAACTCGCCGCACGGATGTTCCCCTACGCCAAACCCGAAGACATCTGGAACGAACACCGGGAATCGACGCGCGGTCGCGACCTCGACATCACCGGCCTCAGCTACGCCCGGCTCGAAACCGCCGGCCCGCAGCAGTGGCCGTTCCCGGCCGGCGCCGAGCGCGGCAAGGTCCGCCTCTACGAGGACGGCGTCTTCCCGACCCCGTCTGGCCGTGCCCGCTTCGTCGCCACCGAGCATCGCATCACCGCCGAAACCCCGTCCGCCCGCTACCCGCTGCACCTCAACAGCGGCCGCCTGCGCGACCAGTGGCACGGCATGAGCCGCACCGGCCTCGTCGCCCGCCTCTACAGCCACGAAGCCGAGCCGATGCTGCACATGCACAAGGACGACATGGAGCGGCGCAATCTCGCCAGCGGCGATCTGGTCAAGGTCAAGAGCAAGCGCGGGGACGTGGTGTTGAAGGTGCTGCAGTCCGCCACGCTGCGCCCCGGGCAATGCTTCGTGCCGATGCACTGGGGCGCCAACACGATGGGCGGTCAGGGCGTCAACGTCCTGATGCCGGCCGATTTCGACCCCTACTCGAAACAGCCCGAACTGAAGCACGCCGCCGTGCAGGTCGAAAAATACAGCGCCGGCCGGACCCTGGTGGCCATGCGTCGCAGCGAAGTCGACGCCGACGGCACACTGCAGCCCAATCCGCTCGAAGTCATGGATCGCCTGCGCCGGTGGCTGCCCCACTTCCCCTACGCCAGCCTGACCCTCGCCGGTCGCGGCAGCCCGGTCGTCGTGCTGAAGGCCCGCGGCGAGGAACTGGCGCCGGCCTTGCTCGAAGCCCTCGACCGCGAACTCTCCCTCGACAACCCGACGCGGGTGCTGTCCTACCAGGACAGCCGCAAAGACGTGGCCAAGCGGGCGCTGGTCGAAGGCGACTCCCTCGCCGCGGTCCGCCTCGCCGGCGAAACCAAGGCCGCCGAATGGCTCGCCGACATGATGGTGCAGGGCCACTCCGCCGCTGCGGTGCGTCCCTGGCTGCTGGCTCCGCTGACCCAGCCGCCGGCCGGCCAGGCCGCCCGCGGCAAGGTGATCTGCAACTGCTTCGACGTCGCCGAGGACGACATCCTGGCCGCCTTCCGGGCCGGCGAATCCCTCGACGCCCTGCAGACCCGCACCCACTGCGGCACCAACTGCGGCTCCTGCGTGCCGGAACTCAAGCGACTGGCGCAGAGCGTCGGACACTGACGGCCGCGTTTCCGACCACTGTCCCGTCCTGCTATAGCTTGACAGCCTTCGGCATGCCGTTTCGCCGATCAGCTTGAGATTTAAGACGCCCGATGGACTTCATCGGGCGTTTTGTATTTTAAGGACAGATGGGGCCGTTCGGCGTTGTAGATGCGTACCG
>SSSX01000583.1 GCA_015657735.1 Zoogloeaceae bacterium | reverse complement strand
GCCCAGCAGATGCTCGAGGTGCTGTCGGCCGAGCCGCTGCTCGCCAACACCGCCGCCGGCTTTGCGCCGAAGCCCGATTACCGTCCGCTGACCAAGTTCGAGAACCGCGGCATCAAGCTCGGCCACGGCGTGTGGGATCTGGTCTTCCGGCGGGTCTGAGCATGACGCTGCAAAGACTGCCGGCCGGCGCCTGGCTGATGGGCATCCCCGGCCTGGCCTGTCTCGTCGCCGGCCTGCTGCTGCTGGCCGGGTTCGGCGCGGATCTGCATCCGCTGCTGCAGGAGTCCGGCGCCGGGCTGGTGCTGGTCGTCTCCGGCGTCGCGCTGGTCGGCAGCGCGGCGTTTCCGCTGGTGCTGGCCGAGCTGGCGGCGAAGGACGGCGGCGATTCGGGTGGCAACTGAGGTGGCGACTGAGGCGGCCGACGGCGTTCAGTAAACTTTCGGTTCGCCCGGCGGCCGCGTCTTGAAGCGGCGGTGCACCCAGTAATACTGGGCCGGCATGGTGCGGATGCGTTCTTCGAGGAAGGCGTTCATGCGGCGGGCGTCGGTTTCGACGTCCGGGCCGGGGAAGTCCGGCCACGGGTCGCCGAGTTCGACCACGTAGCCCTGGCCGCCCGGCAGCATGCGCGTCACGCACGGCACGACGACCGCGCCGCCCAGTCTGGCGAGGCGCGGCAGCGCGGCCAGCGTCGCGGCCGGCACGCCGAAGAACGGCACGAACACCGATTCGTTCGGCCCGTTGTCCATGTCCGGCAGGTAATAAAACGGCCGGATTTCCTTCATCGCCTTGATCGACGCGCGGACGCTTTCGTCGCGGCGCAGCAGCTGCTGGCTGCCGAAGCGGCTGCGGCCGTGGAACAGCCAGCGGTCGATCACCGCGTCCTTCTGGCGGGCGTAGATGCTGACGCAGTCGAAGGAGATCGCCATCCGCGTGCCGCCCAGGTCGAGGCCGAGGAAGTGCGGCGTCAGCAGGATCACCGGCTGGCGGGCGTCCACCAGCTGGCGCAGCAGCGCTTCGCGGTCGATGCGCACGAGACGGCGGATGCGTTCGGCGGGGGCGAACCAGGCCAGACCGCGTTCGACCAGGCTGCGCCCGGCCAGCGCGAAGTGTTCCTTGGCCAGCGCGCGGCGCTCGCCCTCCGACAGCTCGGGAAAGCACAGGCGCAGGTTGGTCAGCGTGACCTTGCGGCGCGGCGGGATCAGCCAGTACAGCAGATGGCCGATGGCGCGACCGATCGGGGCCTGCACCGACAGGGGCAGCCAGTGGAGCAGCCACAGCAGGGCGACGACGATTCGGCTCATGAGGGGCGGGGGGCGAGTGAAGGGGCGGGGAGCGTGACGCAGGGCGGGCGGCGTGGGGCCTCAGCCGTCACGCCTGGCGCCCTTGGGCTGCTTGTAGCGATTGTAGCCCCACAGATATTGGGCCGGGTTTTCGCGGATCTGCGCTTCCATCTCGCGGTTGATCGCGGCGGCACGGGTTTCGGTATTGCCGTCGAGCGGCGTGAGCGGCGGGCGCAGGTGGAGGTGGAAACCCTGTCCGCCCGGCAGGCGTTCGGCCCACGCGAAGATCGTGCTGACGCCGGGGACTTCCGACAGCCGGGCGGCGAGGGTCATCGTGTAGGCCGGGCGACCGAAGAACGGCAGCCAGGCGCCCTCGCCGGCCCCCGGCACCTGGTCGGGCAGCATGCCGACCGCCTCGCCGGCACGCAGCGCCTTGATCAGCCGGCGCACCCCGCTGAGGTCGGCCGGCGCCAGATGCATGTCGCCGCGGCTGCGGCCGGCGTTGATGAAGGGCTGCAGCACGGCTTTTTTCGGCGCCCGGTAGAGCACGGTGATCGGCCGGTGGGTCGAGAAGAACTGCGCGGTGATCTCGAAGCAGCCCAGGTGGGGTGTGATGAAGAGGATCCCGCCGCCGGCCGCTTCGGCCGCCTCGACGTGTTCCCAGCCGCTGGTGCGGACGATCCGGGCGACCAGGTCGGCCTGCGGGCGCAGCAGCATCCAGGGCATTTCGAGGGCCTGCTTGCCGGTCTCGCCGACGGCGCGGCGCCACACCCGGGCGGCCTCGTCGGGGCCGAGGGCATGGTCGAGGTTGGCGCGCAGGCGCCGCCGGTAGGTGGGCGACAGGAGGTAGGTCAGCCAGCCGGCCAGCACGCCGAAGCGTTGCAGCAGGCCAAGGGGCAGACGGGCGATGAGGGAAAAGATGAACGACGCCATCGGGCGGGAGCTGCCTTGTAGGAAATCGGCCGAATTGACGGCCGGAAGCGCAAAGCTATAATTGTGATTCCGCCGAGTTAATCCGACAACTTGCAGGGCGGGGGCGGTTCGCGCTGGTGCTGCGTTCCGGGCCAAAAAATACTGCTAAAGCGTCGCCGCTCCAAGAATCCCCAGAGACGGCAACGGCGCCGGTTCCGGGGATTTTTGTTTTGAGGAGCGCAGCATGGCCAAAGAATACCTGTTTACTTCGGAATCCGTTTCCGAAGGTCATCCCGACAAGGTCGCCGACCAGATTTCCGACGCGGTGCTCGACGCGATCCTGGCCAAGGATCCGCACGGCCGCGTGGCCTGCGAGACGCTGGTGTCCACCGGGCTGGTGGTGATCTCGGGCGAGATCACCACCAAGGCCGACATCAACTACATGGACATCGCCCGCGAGACGGTCCGGCGCATCGGCTACGACGATTCCGACATCGGCTTCGACTACAAGAGCTGCGCGGTGCTTACCTCGATCAACCGCCAGTCGCCGGACATCGCCCAGGGCGTCAACGAGGGCGAGGGCCTCGACCTCGACCAGGGCGCCGGCGACCAGGGCCTGATGTTCGGCTTCGCCTGCAACGAGACGCCGAGCCTGATGCCCTTCCCGATCTACTACGCCCACCGCATCATGCAGCGTCAGGCCGAGGTGCGGAAGGACGGCCGCCTGCCGTGGCTGCGCCCCGACGCCAAGAGCCAGCTCACGGTGCGCTACGTCGATGGCAAGCCGGTGGCGATCGATACCGTGGTGGTGTCCACCCAGCACGATCCCGAAGTCTCCCATGCCCAGCTGTCCGAGGCGGTCATCGAGGAGGTGATCAAGCCGGTGCTGCCGAAGGACATGCTGACCGGCAACACGCGCTATCTGATCAACCCCACCGGCCGTTTCGTCATCGGCGGTCCGGCCGGCGACTGCGGCCTGACCGGGCGCAAGATCATCGTCGACACCTACGGCGGCGCGGCGCACCACGGCGGCGGCGCTTTCTCGGGCAAGGATCCGTCGAAGGTGGACCGCTCGGCGGCCTACGCCGGCCGCTACGTGGCGAAGAACATCGTCGCCGCCGGCCTGGCCGACAAGTGCGAGGTGCAGGTGGCGTACGCGATCGGCGTGGCCCGGCCGGTGAGCCTGATGGTCGAAACCTTCGGCACTGGCAGGATCGCCGACGAGAAGATCGTCGAGCTGGTTCAGAAGCATTTCGACCTGCGTCCGAAGGGCATCATCGCCAGCCTCGACCTGCTGCGTCCGATCTATTCGCGCACCGCCGCGTACGGCCACTTCGGCCGCGACGAGGTCGGTTTCACTTGGGAAGAAACCAACAAGGCAGCGGCGCTGCGCGCCGACGCCGGGCTGTAACGTCCGCCGCCGCGTGCGGCCAGCAAAAAGGGCGACCCGCGGGTCGCCCTTTTTGCTGCTGCGGCCGGCTGCCGGCCGCTTGTCAGCGGTCGCTGCGCAGCGGACTGTACTCGACCGGCACCCACGCATAGCCGCGGCCTTCGGCACGCACATGGCCGAGGCCGGGGAAGGGCAGATGCATGCCCGAGACGAGCAGCTTTTCCTTCGCCGCCCAGGCGAAGAGCTTCTTGCGGGTCGCGACGGCCTGCTTGCGGTCGCTGTCGAACTCGATGGCGACTTCCGGGCGGGCGAACTGCACCGCGTGGGCATGCACCGCGTCACCGAGGATCAGCAGGCGCTGGCCGTGCGATTCGACCAGATAGGTGGTGTGGCCCGGGGTGTGGCCGACGGCGGGCACCGCGCGCACGCCCGGCGCCAGTTCGGCGGCGCCGCTGAAGGTCTTCCAGCGGCCGGCGGCCTGGTAGGGCGCGGCAGCGTCGCGGGCGATCTTGAAAAAGGACTTGAAGCCGTCCGGCGCCTTGGCGGCGTTGCTTTCCGACAGCCAGAAGCTGCTTTCCTGCTGATCGACGCGCACCTCGGCGTTGGGGAACAGGGGCTTGCCGTCGGCGCCGAGCAGGCCGGCGACGTGGTCGGCGTGGAGGTGGGTCAGCAGCACCACATCCACCTGTTCGGGCGTGTAGCCGGCGGCGCGGATCTGCTCGCCGATGAAGCCGAGGGTCGGGCCGAAGGCCTTGGCGGCGCCGGTGTCCACGAGGATCAGCCGGCCGCCGGCGTTGATGAGGTAGGCGTTCACCGCGGTCTGCACCTTCTCGCCGGCGATGAAGCGGGTGGCCAGCAGGCGCTGGATGTCGGCCTGGCTGGCGTTGAGCAGCAGCTTGGCGCCGAGATCGACGTAGCCGTCGTAGAGGGCGGTGATTTCGATTTCGCCGAGGGCCAGGCGATAGTAGCCCGGCACCTGGGTGCGCACCGCCGGGGCTTCGGCGAGGGCCGGCGAGACGGGGGTGAAGCTGGCGCCGAGGGCCAGCGCGAGGGCAGCGAAACTGCGTGAAAGCATCAGTCGGACTCCTGTCGTTGAAGGACAACAGGATACGCCAAACGCCGCCGCCGGAACCTTCAGCGGCGGGCGTGGACGGCCAGCCAGACGGTGGTGGGGCCGGTGGCGGCGACCCGGTGGCGGCAGCCGGCAGGAATCAGCAGCCAGTCGCCGGGCCCGAGGGGCTGGCGGCGGCCGTCGTCGAATTCCAGCTCGGCGCTGCCCTGGACGAGCATCACCCATTCGTCGCCGGCCTGTTCGTACCAGAAGCCGGGCGGGCTGGCGTGGCCGTGGGAGACGATGCGCTCGATGCGCAGATGCGGATCGGCGAACAGGGTTTCGAAGTGTTCGTCGGCGGCGGGCGGCGGGAGGTCGGCGAGGAGGTTGCGACTGCGCATGGATGTCCCCGGGGTGGTGGGGCTCAAGTATGCCGGCGGGTGTCGCCGAAGGCGCGGGCCGCTGAAAAAAGTTGCGCCGGGATGAATCTCTGTTGGGTATTGGGGGCTTTTTTGTTTCGTACCCCGGCGCGCCTGAAGAAACTGCGAAAAACTGCGGCTCTGCTGCCCGCCGGCCTTCTGGATGAAAGCGTCGGGGCAGCGCTGCATGCTACGGGATGCGGCGGGGCGAAGCCAATTGATCAAACACATGCATTGAATAGGCCGTGCCTATCGACTGGCCGCGGCCGGCCGTCAGCGGGCGTCGGGCACGATCCGGTCGATGCTCAGTTTGAGGTTGCGGGCACCGGGGCGGACCGTGGCGCTTTCGCCGGCAAGGTCGCCCGGGCGCGGGATGGCGTCGCCGGATTTCGAGACCCGCGCCTCGATGCGCAGTTCGGCGGCCGACGACAGCTTGAGGTCGGGGCGCAGCGCCATGCTGTCGTCGAGGCGGAAATCCAGCGGCAGGTCGGCGACGCGGGCGCGCAGCACGGCGAGCGGCATGCGCGGACCGTCGGCAGCGCGGGCGAAGACGTAGACCACGTCGTCGGGCGCCGCCCGGGCCTTGAGGGCCGGCGCGAGGTCGACGCGGCCGCTGACCGCGGCGCCGGCACCGGCGCCGGCGTCGGTCTTCTCCTTGCCGGCCGGCTTCGGCGCTGCGGTTTTGCCGTCGGCCAGCAGGCTCTTCGCCTTGTCGATGCCGGCTTCGAGGTTGCGGGCGTCCGGGGAGTCGGGCGGCAGCTGGGCGAGCACGCGCTCCCAGTGGCGCACGGCGCTGGCGTAGTCGTGGCGGAAGTAGGCGTCGGTGCCGGCCAGCGCCAGCGCCTGCGGGTTGTCGGGCTGTTCTTTGAGCACCCGCTGGAGGTAGTCGCGGCCCTTGCCTTCGATCTTGCCGGCGTTGGTTTCGGCGGACAGCTCGGCGACTTCGAGCATCAGTTCGGGCGCGCTTTCGAGCACCGGGCCGGCCTTGTCGAAGGCGCGCGCGGCGTCGGCGAAGCGGCCGAGCACCTTGTAGCTGCGGCCGAGCATGACCCAGCCTTCCGGGTTGTCGGGATTTTGTTCGAGGCGGGCGGCGAGGGTGGCGACCATTTTCTCGATCTCGGCGGCGGTCGGTTCGGTTTCCTGCCGGGCGGCCGGATCGAGGGCGGCGGGGTTGCCGAGGACCGCATACAGCGCGACCGCCGCCAGCGGCAGCGCGACGGCCAGCGCCACCGCGGTGCGCGGCAGGCGGCGCGGGGCGGCAGCGGCGGAGGGCGCACCGTTGCCGCCGAGGTCTTCGAGGACGCGCCGTTCGAGTTCGTCGCGGGCGGCGGCATGGTCGGCGGAGGACAGCACGCCGCTCGCCAGGTCGCGTTCGAGCTCGGCCATCTGGTCGCGGTAGATGGCGGTGTTGATGGCCTGGCGCGAGGCGTGGGCGGGGCCGTGGCGGCGCAGCAGCGGCCAGCACAGCACGGCGAGGACGGCGAGGGTGAGCAGCCCGGCGGCGATCCAGAAGGGGGTCATCGGTCGTCTTTCGGGCGCGGGGCGGTGGTGTCGGCGAGGAGCGCCTCGGCGGCGGCGCGGTCGGTGGCGGAAAGGGGCGTGGCGTCCACCCGGCCGGCGCGGCGGCGCAGGTAGGCCACCAGGCCGGCGGCGCCGCCGGCGAGCAGCAGGAAGGGGCCGAACCACAGCAGCCAGGTGCTCGGCTTGACCGGCGGGCGGTAGAGCACGAAGTCGCCGTAGCGGGCGACGAGGTAGGCGCGGATGTCGGCGTCGCTCTTGCCGTCGCGGATCAGCGTGCGCACTTCGCGGCGCAGATCCTGGGCCAGTTCGGCGCGCGAGGCGGCCAGGCTTTCGTTCTGGCAGACGAGGCAGCGCAGCTCTTCGGAGATGGCGACGAGGCGCGCCTCGACGACCGGATCTTCGGCCATCGGCGTGGCGTCGGCGGCGTGGAGCTGGGTGGCGAAGGTGAGCAGCAGGGCGGCGAGGGCGGATTTCTTCATGCTACGACTCCGCCGCCAGTTGCCGGGCCAGCGGCAGGATTTTCTTGTCCAGCGCCTCGGGGGTGATCGGGCCGATCTGCTTGAAGCGGATCACGCCCTGCTTGTCGATCAGATAGGTTTCGGGCACGCCATAGACGCCGTAGTCGATGCCGACGCGACCGTCCATGTCGAGCACCGACAGGAAGTAGGGGTTGCCGTGGCGCTGCAGCCAGGCGTCGGCGCGCTGGCGGGTCAGGACGAGCTCGTCGCCGGCGGCGAGTTTCTTGACGTCGGTTTCGCCGTCGCCGCGCACTTCCTTGTAGTTGAGGCCGACGATGGGCAGGCCGCCCTGCCGGGCGAAGGCCACCAGCAGCGGATGCTCGGCGCGGCACGAGACGCACCACGAGGCCCACACGTTGAGCAGCCACACCTGGCCGCGCATGTCGGCCGGTGCGAAGGTCTTGCCGGGCGCGCCGAGCTGTTCGAGGCGGAACGCCGGCGCCGGTTTGCCGACCAGCGGCGAGGGCACTTCGTGCGGGTCGCGGTTGAGGCCGACGGCGAGGAAGACGACCAGCACCAGAAAGATGCCGAGGGGGATCAGGAAACGTTTCAAGATGCGGCTCCGGTGGCGAGCCCGGCGGCCCGCGCGGCGGTGGATTTGAGGCGGTAGCGGCGGTCGCTGGCGGCGAGCAGGCCGCCGATCGCCATCAGCACCGCGCCGGCCCAGATCCAGCTGACGAAGGGTTTGTAGTAGACGCGCACGCTCCACGCGCCGTCGCCGCCTTCGAGTTGATCGCCGAGGGAGACGTAGATGTCGCGGGTCAGGCCGGGATCGATGAAGGCTTCGGTCATCGGCATCGCCGACGAGAAGTACTTGCGCTTCTCGGGGTGTAGCGGCATCACCAGCTGGCCGTCCTGCAGCAGTTCGAGATTGCCGCGGGCGGCGTTGTAGTTGGGGCCGGTGGCGCTGTCGACGCCGAGGAAGCGGATCGTGTAGCTGCCGGCGGCGACGGTGTCGCCCGGCGCCATGCGCACGTCGCGCTCGGTTTCGTAGTGCTTGACCATCACGATGCCGACCACGCTGACGGCGATGCCGACGTGGGCCAGATGCATGCCCCAGAACGCCCGTGGCGGCGGGCCGGACTTGAGCCGGGTCTGGATCTGCAGCACCGACGCGCCGACGATCCAGATCGCCAGCCCGAGACCCAGCGCGACGCCGCCGGACCATTCGCCGGCGGCGAAGGGCAGGCCGACGCCGGCCGCCACGGCCACCGCGAAGGCCGCGCGCAGCGGGCGGGCGATGTCGGCCAGACTGGCCTGCTTCCAGCGCGCCACCGGCCCGGCGGCCATCAGGAACAGCACCGGCACCATCAGCGGCACGAACACCGCGTTGAAATACGGCGGACCGACCGACAGCTTGCCGAGGTTCAGCGCATCGATCACCAGCGGGTAGAGGGTGCCGAGCAGCACGGCCCCGGCGGCGCACAGCAGCAGCAGGTTGTTGACCAGCAGGAAGGTCTCGCGCGACACCAGCGCGAAGGCGCCGCCGAGACTGACCCGGGGCGCGCGCCAGGCGAACAGCGTGAGCGACGCACCGACGACCACCGCCAGGAAGACCAGGATGAAGATGCCGCGCTTGGGGTCGGAGGCGAAGGCGTGCACCGAACTGAGCACGCCCGAGCGGACCAGGAAGGTGCCGAGCAGCGACAGCGAGAAGGCGCCGATGGCCAGCAGCACGGTCCAGTTCTTGAAGCTGCCGCGCTTTTCGGTGACCGCCAGCGAGTGGATCAGCGCGGTGCCCACCAGCCACGGCATGAAGGAGGCGTTCTCGACCGGATCCCAGAACCACCAGCCGCCCCAGCCGAGTTCGTAGTAGGCCCAGATCGAGCCGAGGCCGATGCCCAGCGTGAGGAAGATCCACGCGGCGGTGGTCCAGGGGCGCGACCAGCGCGCCCAGGCGGCATCCAGCCGGCCCGACAGCAGCGCCGCAATGGCGAAGGCGAAGGCCACCGAGAAGCCGACGTAGCCCATGTAGAGCATCGGCGGGTGGAAGATCAGGCCCGGATCCTGCAGCAGCGGGTTGAGGTCGCGCCCGTCGTCGGCGGCGGGCAGCAGGCGGGCGAAGGGGCTGGAGGTGGTCAGGATGAACAGCAGGAAGCCGGCGCCGACCAGGCCCAGCACGCCCTGCACCCGCGCCACCATGTCGTCGGGCAGGCTGCGCGAGAAGACCGCGACGGCCAGCGACCACAGCGACAGCATCATCACCCACAGCAGCAGCGAACCTTCGTGGCCGCCCCACACGCCGGCGATGCGGTATTCGAGCGGCAGCCGCGAGTTGGAATGCTGGGCGACGTAGAGCACCGAGAAGTCGTTGTCGACGAAGCTGATGGTGAGGCAGCCGAAGGCGACCGCGATGAGCACGAACAGCGTCACCGAGGCCGGCCGCGCCAATGCGATCCAGGCGGGTACGCCGCGCTGGGCGCCGATCAGCGGCAGGGTGCCCTGGACGAGGGCGACGAGCAGCGCGAGGACGAGGGCGAAGGTGCCGAGTTCGGGAATCATGGGAGGCCTCCGGCCTTACTGCTTGAGGGTTTTCGAAGCCTGGTGGGCTTTATCGACGGCGGCCTGGGCTTCCGGCGGCATGTAGTTCTCGTCGTGCTTGGCGAGGACCTCGGTGGCGGTGAACAGGCCGTCCGGCCCCAGCGTGCCTTGCGCGACGACGCCTTTGCCCTCGCTGAAGAGGTCCGGCAGGATACCCTTGTAGGTGACCGGGATGTCCTGCGCGGTATCGGTGACGACGAAGCGGGCGGTGATGTCGCTGCGCTGCAGGCTGCCCTGTTTGACCAGCCCGCCGACGCGGAAGGCGCGGCCCTTCGGGGCCTCGCCGCCGGCCACCTGGGTCGGCGTGAAGAAGAACACCAGATTGCTCTGGAAGGCGTTGAGGACGAGGACGGCGGCGATGCCGAGGGCGGCCAGCCCGCCGACGACGATGGCGAAGCGTTTTTGACGTGGTTTCATGGTTCGTATTGATCGTTGCGGTCGGCGGCGAGTTCCCGGCGCAGGGTGCGGCGGGTGTCGGCGAAGCGCTTGCGGACGAGCACGGCTTCGATCAGCAGCGCGGCGGCGGTGACGCCGAAACTGCCCCACACGTAGAGGCCGTAGCCTCCCATCGCGAAGAATTCGCTGGCGCTGCCCCAGTTCATCGCTGCATCTCCGGCAGTTCGGCCACCCAGCCGGCGTGGCGTTCCCGTTCGAGGATGATCGCCCGTACCCGGTACAGTGCGACGGCGATGCTGTACATCCAGAACGCCAGCGCCATCAGCAGCATGCCCCACAGCATCGTGGCGGCCATCGACGGCGCCTTGGTGAGCGACACCGAGGCGCCCTGGTGCAGGGTGTTCCACCACTTCACCGAGAAATAGATGATCGGCACATTGACCACGCCGACCAGCGCGACGATGGCGCCGGCCTTGTCGGCCCGCCGCGGATCGTCGATGGCGGCGGTGAGTGCGATGTAGCCGAGGTAGAGGAAGAACAGAATCAGCTCGGAGGTGAGACGCGCGTCCCACACCCACCAAGCGCCCCACATCGGCTTGCCCCACAGGGCGCCGGTCCACAGCGAAATGAAGGCGAACAGCGCGCCGGTGGGGGCCAGCGCCGAACTCATCATGCCCGACAGACGGGTGTTGAAGGTGATGCCGATG
>SSSX01000582.1 GCA_015657735.1 Zoogloeaceae bacterium | reverse complement strand
TCCTCTAGCCTGGCGAGCATGCCGTTAAGCGTCCGCACCACTTCGGCCAGCTCAACGGGAATGCTGCCTTCTTCGAGTCGTTGGTCCAATTTGGCTGCCGTAATATTTGCGGTGCGGCGAACAATGTCATGCAAGGGGGCTAGGCCGCGACGCGATGCCAGCCCACCCAGGAAACCGGATAAGGTGGCCGCAAGTGCAACAATGGTCCACATCGTGAGCCTGAACGACTGCATGAAATGCTCGTGATGCGTCAAATCAGTCGATAGCGCAACGGTCGTTGAGGCTCCACCTGGAATGCCGGTTGGCGCCGCTCCAATAATTCCCCGATAAAGATGCTGGTCGCCACCTTTCCAGGTGCGGGGTAAATGCTTGGCCGGGCCTTGAGGCGGGGTTTCCTTTGGGAATGAAGCGCCTGTGGACAAGTACAGCGGCTGTCCTGTTTCATCCCAGATGCCGACGGCCAAGCCGTGATGGCCAATCAAGGCTGCATCCAGTTGGGCGGGGATGGCTTCCAAATCGCCAGGGTTGCGGGTTGCCGCCAAGGCATGCTGGATGAGCTCCAGCTTGCCTTCAAGAAGCTCGAGGTCCATGTCTTCAAAATGACGCTCGACCAGCGAGCCGATGACCAAGCCAAGGAGGAGCAGGACAGATGTCGAGACGACCGCGAAAAGCAGCGTCAGGCGCGTGGTAAGTGAGTTGCCTGCCACCCACTTCATTCTTCGGCTTCCAGAACGTACCCCATGCCTCGGGCGGTGTGAATGAGCTTCCGCTCGAACCCGTCATCGACCTTGGCACGGAGGCGGCGAATGGCGACCTCGATGACGTTGGTGTCGCTGTCGAAATTCATATCCCAGACCTGGGAGGCAATCAGCGAGCGGGGCAGCACCTCTCCCTGGCGACGAAGCAGCAATTCAAGCAGTGAAAACTCTTTGGATGTCAGGTCGATTTTCTTGCCTGCACGGGTAACACGACGACGCATCAGGTCGAGTTCCAGGTCGCCGGCCTTGAGAAGGTCGGACTCTTTCGCCTTGCCTCCGCGCCGCAGCAAGGTGCGCACCCGTGCCAGCAGCTCGGAAAACGCGAATGGCTTCACCAAATAATCGTCAGCCCCCAGTTCCAGCCCCTTCACGCGGTCTTCGACCGAATCGCGGGCCGTCAGAAACAGCACGGGCATTTCCTTGCCGGCACGGCGGATGCGTTGCAGTACCTGCCAGCCCTCGATACCCGGCAGCATGACGTCCAGCACCGCCAGGTCGTAGGCCTCGGTCAGGGCAAGGTGAAGCCCATCCAGGCCATCTCTGGCCAGGTCGACCCTAAAGCCGGCTTCCGATAGGCCTTGCTTAACGTAATCGCCTGTTTTCGGCTCGTCTTCGACGACCAATATCCTCATCGAACTCCTCCCGGCGATGCCTGTGTGGCTGCTCATTTTGCGCTGAGGCCGCCGCCTGACCACCCAGATTACAAAAATGTAATTTATCGGTCAGCCTCTGGTTAGGTCGACTTCCCCAAAATGGTGCATGTTGAGATCAGGGGACGTCCATGAAGCAATTTTTTTTAGGTGCTGCGTCTGTCATCGGTCTCGGGACCATCGCAGGCTATGGCCTCCTGCAGAGTGGCGCGATCGACTTTGCCGCCGATTCACCGCACTCGTCCGGTACGACCTGGTTCATTGAGTGGGCACGCGAACAGTCCGTCGCCAAGCAAGCCAAGGACATCGTCCCGCCTGCCGATTTGGCTTCCGAAGAACGCATTCGTCGCGGCGCAGGAAACTTCGAGGCGATGTGTGTTGGTTGCCACCTGTCACCCGGGGTCGGGAATAGCGAGATTCGCAAGGGGCTTTATCCCAGTCCGCCAAACCTGTCGCAGGCCGGCGCAGCAAGCGACGACCAAAAAGCGGATGCCCGCCGATTCTGGATTATCAAGCATGGCATCAAGGGTTCGGGAATGCCGGCCTGGGCTCAAGGTGGGATGGACGATGAAGCCATCTGGAACCTGGTGGCTTTCATCAAAACCCTGCCGAAGCTCTCCGCCGCCGAATATCAGGCCCATGTTGCCGCCAGCGAAGGGCATTCGCATGCCGGCATGGAGCCCGCTGAATCAACCCCGGGTTCGGCCAAGCCGCATGACCATGAGGGTCATTCCCACAGCCCGCATAAGCACAGCCACTAAGCTCCCCTGATTACCGAAATGTAATTTTTGGGTCAGCTTGCTGTTGGGGACGGGTACCTAAAATTTGTGCCTATACGCTTACGACACGCTGCTCGTTCAGGCAGACGGCAGCCACAAAGTTTTCGCGAAACATTAAACCTTATTTCCCGGAGAGCCCCCATGAAGAAGTTGATTACCTCCTTGGCTTGGATTGTCACGCTGGCGCCCGGCTTTGCAATGGCCGCGGGGCATGACGTGCATGCTGGTCATGGCACCATGCATTCGGACGCCGCCCAAACCGCACTCGTCGATGGACTGGTGAAGAAGGTCGACAAGACCGGCGGCAAGGTGACGGTATCCCATGGTCCCTTGCCCAACGGCATGCCGGCCATGACCATGGCCTTCAAGGTCAAGGACGCTTCCTGGCTCGATAAAGTGAAGGATGGCCAGCAAATCCGCTTTGCAGCGGACAACATCAACGGCGCAATGACCATCGTTCGCCTGGAACTGCCAAAGTAGGCATGTCGGCACGCGGTGTCACCGGAAACCATCACGAGGACGAACAGGTGAAACGAATAACTACCTCGCGCAAACTCCTGTGCGCCGCACTTGCCGCGGCATGGTGCCTGGGCGCCCAGGCCCAGGTTCAACCGGGCAGCAATGTTGAAAGCCTGCTTTCGCTGGCGCGGGAAGGCAACCCGGACTTCGCCAGCATGCGTTACGAAGCGGATGCGGCCGCCGAACGCATTACCCCGGCGGGCGCGTTGCCGGACCCCAGGCTGCGTACGGAACTGATGGACATTACCAAGGGCGGGTCACAAGGCGCCACCCTGTCTCCCAATCGCGTTGGCAGCACGCGCTACACGCTGATGCAGGACATCCCCTGGTTCGGCAAGCGCGACCTGAAGCGCGAAATTGCCGAGCTGGAGGCCGAAGGCGCCAAAGGGCGGGCCTACGGCACCTGGAGCGAGGTGGCCACCAAGATCAAGACCACCTATGCACAGCTCTACTACGTGGCCCGCAATGAAAGCCTGACCAGGGAAATCCTCGACCTGATGGTGCGCCTCGAAAAGGTTGCCCAGGTCCGCTACGCCGGTGGCCTGGCCGCCCAGCAGGACGTCATCCGGGCGCAGGTCGAGCAGACCGCCATGCGCAATGAGCTTATCGCCGTCGAAACCGAACATCACCATCTGATGACGCGCATGAATGCGCTGTTGGGGCGTCCGGCCGCTGCGCCATTGGCGATGCCCGAATCCCTGCGGCCGTTGCCTGCTCCCGCCAGGCTCGATGTCGCCGCCCTCGAGGAGCGGGCCCGCGCCCGCAATCCGGTGCTGTCGGCCGAAGAACATCGCATCAAAGCGACCGAGAAGAGCCGCGACCTGGCCTACAAGAATCGTTATCCCGATTTGACGGTCGGCGTGGTGCCCAACCAGATGCAGAACGAAGTGAAGCAGTGGGATCTGATGTTCGAAATCAACATTCCCCTGCAGCAGTCGAGCCGGCGTGCCCAGGAACGTGAGGCAGAAGCGATGGTGTCGGCGAGTCGCGCCAGGCGTGATGCCACCTCGAACCAACTCCTGTCCGACCTTTCGGCCAATATTTTCGAGCTTGAAGCCGCCCGGCGGACCGAACGACTGACGACTGACAGTCTGCTACCGCAGGCGGAATTGACCTTGAGGGCTGCGCTGGCCGGCTATGAAACCGGCAAGGTCGACTTTGCGACCCTGCTGGATGCGCAGCGCCAGATTCGCCAGGCGAAACTCAACCAAATCAAATCGCGTGCCGAGGCCCAAGTCCGCCTTGCCGAAATCGAACGAATTCTCGGAGAAGACCTATGAACAAGGGCGTGATTGCCGCCGCCGTGGTCGCGGCGTTGGCGGCTGGTGGCGGCTATTGGGCAGGCCACAAGAGCGCCCCGGCTCCGCACGCCGAGGGTGCGACCCGTGTTGATGCCGATGCTGGCAAAAAGGAACGGAAGATTCTGTTCTACCGCAATCCAATGGGCTTGCCCGATACCTCGCCGACCCCGAAGAAGGACCCGATGGGCATGGACTACATCCCGGTCTACGAGGGCGAACAGGACGACGAGCCGGCCTCCGCCAACCAGATCAAAATCAGCACCGAAAAGATTCAGAAGCTCGGTGTGCGCACCGAAGCCGCCACCCTGCACAA
Organism: Zoogloeaceae bacterium; assembly: GCA_015657735.1. Classification (GTDB taxonomy): domain Bacteria; phylum Pseudomonadota; class Gammaproteobacteria; order Burkholderiales; family Rhodocyclaceae; genus Zoogloea. Next base: position 369 of record SSSX01000582.1, on the reverse strand, counting down.
TCTGGACAAGGTCATCCGCGCGGCCGGCCGCATCGAACCGGACGAGCGCCGTACCTATGCCATCTCCCCGAAATTCGAAGGCTATGTCGAGCGCCTGCACGTCAATGTCACGGGACAGCCCGTCAGCAAGGGCCAGCCGTTGTTCGAGGTGTACAGCCCGGAGCTGGTTTCCGCCCAGCGTGAATACGCTATCGCTGTCCAGGGGCAGGAAAGCCTGAAGGGTGCCGACAGTCACACCCAGGATGGCATGCGCCAACTGGCTGAATCCAGCCTGGCCCGCCTGCGCAACTGGGACATCTCCGAAGAACAGGTGAAGTCGCTGGCCAGATCGGGTGAAACCCGGCGCACGCTGACTTTCCGTTCGCCGGT
>SSSX01000077.1 GCA_015657735.1 Zoogloeaceae bacterium | reverse complement strand
GGCTGCACGCTGCACAATCCGCACTACGATTTCAACGACGAAGCGATCCCCTTCGGCGTCGCCTACTGGGTGCGGCTGGTCGAGCGCTGGCTGGCCGACGCGTAATTGCGCGACGCGGCGGACGGGGCCGGGCGTGACGCCTGTCCCCGGTGCCGGGCGGGCGGTTTGAACACCGGCCGGCACTCTTGTCCGTGCCCGGCGTCAAACGAGGCCCCTCAACTTTCCAAGCCTGGCTCTTCATCATGTCTTCCCTTTCCCTGCGCATGCTCCGCCGCGACCTGCGGGCCGGCGAACTGGGGCTGCTGCTGGTGGCGCTGGTCATCGCGGTTGCCAGCCTGACCAGCGTCGGCTTCTTCACCGACCGCGTCGCCCAGGCCCTGAAGCGCGAGGCCAACCAGCTCCTCGGCGGCGATCTGGTGCTGGTGTCCGACCATTCCCTCGACCCCGCCTACCGGGCCGAGGCCGCCCGGCGCGGGCTGAAGAGCGCGGTGTCGGCGACCTTCACGAGCATGGCCAGCCTGGGCGACGGGGCGCAGCTGGCGGGCGTCAAGGTCGTCGAGAACGGCCACCCGCTGCGCGGCTCGGTCCGCATCGCGCCCGGACTCAACCAGCCCGACGCGGTGGCGAAGGGCATTCCCGCCAGCGGCGAGCTGTGGCTCGATGAACGCCTGGCCAGCGCCCTCGGGGCCAGGGTTGGCGACCGGATCGGGTTGGGCGCCGTGCAGTTCCGGATGGCGGCGGTGCTGTCTTTCGAGTCGGACCGCGGGGCGAACTTCTTCAGCCTGCTGCCGCGGCTGGTCATCAACGTCGCCGACCTGCCGGCGACCGGCCTGATCCAGCCCGGCAGCCGGGCGTTCTACCGCCTCCACGTGGCCGGCGCGGCGGACGACGTGGCGGGCTTCGAAGCGTGGGCCAAGGCGCGCCTGGGACGCGGCGAAAGCCTTGAGAACGTGGATAACGCGCGCCCGGAAGTGCGCTCGATTCTCGACCGCACCGAGCGCTTTCTGCGTTTTGCGGCGATGCTGGCGGTGGTGCTGGCGGCGGTGGCGGTCGGGCTGGCAACCCGCCGTTTCGTCGAACGGCATCTCGACGGCTGTGCGGTGATGCGCTGCCTTGGCGCCGGACAGGCGCAACTGCTGCGGCTGTTCGTCGGCGAATTCGCGCTGCTCGGCCTGGCCGCCGGGCTGGCTGGCTGCGCGCTCGGTTTCGGGGTGCAGTTCGTGCTCAATGCGCTGCTCGGCGATCTGGTCGGCTTTCCGCTGCCGGCGCCCGGCTGGTGGCCGGTGGTCCACGGGCTGGCGGTGTCGCTGCTGCTTCTGCTCGGCTTTGCGCTGCCGCCGCTGATCCGCCTCGGCCGCGTGCCGACGCTGCGGGTGCTGCGCCGCGAATGGAACGGCATGGCGGCGCGCGACGGGCTGGCGTGGGGGATCGGCGCGCTGGTGCTGGCCGGGCTGCTGGTCGGCATCGCGCGCGACTGGCTGCTCGGCGCCTGGGTGGCCGGCGGCTTTGCGGTGGCCTTCGCGATCTACGGCGGCGTCGGCTGGCTGCTGCTCGGCGTGCTCGGACAGGTGCGTTCGGTGGCGGGCAGCGGCTGGCGCTACGGCCTGGCGGCGCTGCGCCGGCGGCCGGTCGCCAGTCTCGTGCAGGTGCTGGCCCTCGGCATGGGGCTGACGGCGCTGTTGCTGCTCACGCTGGTGCGCGGCGATCTGCTCGCCAACTGGAAGCAGGCCACGCCGCCGGACGCGCCGAACCGCTTCGTCATCAACATCCAGCCCGACCAGCTCGATCCGCTGCGCGATTTCTTCAAGCAGGAAAAACGCCCGCCGCCGCCGTTGCAGCCGATGATCCGCGGCCGGCTGGTGGCGGTGAACGGCCGCCCGGCGGGGCCGGACGACTACGCCGATGAGGGGGCCAAGCGCCTCGTCGACCGCGATTTCAACCTGTCCTTTGACGTCCGCCTGCCGGACGGCAACAGCGTCGTCGCCGGCCGCTGGCATGGTGCGGCGACGGCGCCCGAGTTCTCGGTCGAAGTGGGCCTCGCCGAAACCCTCGGCCTGGCGCTCGGCGACGTGCTCACCTTCGACATCGCCGGCCAGCGCAGCGAGGCGCGCATCACCAGCCTGCGCAAGCTCGACTGGGATTCGATGCGGGTCAACTTCTTCGTGATCGCCGCGCCGGGCATGCTCGAAAGCTATCCGGCGAGCTACATCACCAGCTTCCATCTGCCGCCGGGGCAGATGGAACTGGCGAACCGCCTGGTCGCGGCCTTCCCCAACCTCACGGTGATCGACGTGGCGGCCGTCATCGGCCAGATCCAGGGCATGGTCGACCAGCTGATCGCTGCCGTGCAGTTCGTCTTCGGCTTTGCGGTGGTGGCGGGCGTGGTGGTGCTGTTCGGCGCGCTGCAGGCCACCCACGACGAGCGGGAGAAGGAGCTGGCGATCCTGCGCACCCTCGGCGCGCGCAATCGCCAGCTGCGGGCGGCGCTGCTGGCCGAGTTCGCGGCGCTGGGCCTGGTCGCCGGGACGCTGGCCGGTATCGGCGCGACGGGGATCGGCTGGGCGCTTGGCCGCTTCGTCTTCAAGCTGCCCTACGCGCCCAGCCTGCTGCCGCTGCTCGCCGGGGGCGTGGCGGGGTGCGTGGTGGTGGTGATCGCGGGCGGCTTCGGCACGCGGCATCTGCTCACCCGGCCGCCGTTGGCCAGTCTGCGTTCACTGAACTAATTTACAGTTTCCGACGGTATACTGCGGCGGATGAATCCCGAATCCGCTTCCGTCTGGTTTGCCTGGCTGGCCGCCGCGAGCGTCGCCGCGCTGCTGGCCGTGGTCTGGCTGGTGCTGCTCGTGAGCCGCCTCGGCCGGCGTTTCGACGCGCGTCTGGCCGACCAGCAACTGCAGTTCGTCAAGGAGCTGCAGGCGGCCACCGGCGCCGCTTCCGACCGGGTCATCGACCTGGTGGCCGGCGAGGTGGACCGGCTGCGCGATCGCCTCGACGCCGAGCAGGCGGCGTCGCGGCAGGCGCTGCAACAGCTGCATCTGGCGCTCGTCGGCCAGCTCGGCAGCCAGAAGGAGGAAACCGTACTGCGTCTGGCCGACCTGGCCAATGCCTTCGCCGCCGGTCAGGAAAAGCTGCGCACCGAAATGCTGACCGAAACGCTGAAGACCCTTGCCGAGCACGCCCGCGCCGACCGCGAGTTGTTGCAGAACGGCCTCAAGTTGGCGTCGGAGCAGCTCGGCAGCAGCATCGAGGCGATGAACCGGACGGTCGGCGAACGGCTGGAGGCGATCACCGGGCATGTCAATCAACGCCTGGACGAAGGCTTCCGCAAGACCAACGAAACCTTCACCAGCGTCATGGCGCGGCTGGCGACCATCGACGAAGCCCAGAAGAAGATCGGCGATCTCACCACCAACGTCGTCAGCCTGCAGGAACTCCTCGGCGACAAACGGGCCCGCGGCGCCTTCGGCGAGGTCCAGCTCGAGGCGCTGGTGCGCAATGCGCTGCCGCCCGAAACCTTCGACTTCCAGTTCACGCTGCCCAACGGCACCCGTGCCGATTGCGTGCTGCGCCTGCCCGAACCGACCGGCATGGTCGTCGTCGACTCGAAGTTCCCGCTCGAGAACTATCACCGCATGTTCGCCGGCGAGGCGGGCGACCTCGAGCGCCGGGCCGCCCAGTCGGCCTTCCGCAACGACGTGAAAAAGCACGTGGACGCCATCGCCGGCAAATACATCCTGCCGGAGCTGACTTCGGACGGAGCGGTGATGTTCGTGCCGGCCGAGGCGGTGTTCGCGGAAATCCACGCCTACCACCCGGAGGTGGTGGCCTACGCGATGAGCCGCCGGGTGTGGATCGTCTCGCCGACCACGCTGATGGCGGTCCTCAACACCGCCCGCGCGGTGCTGAAGGACGTCGAAACCCGCAAGCAGATCCACGTCATCAAGGACGCCCTCGGCAAGCTGGCGAAGGATTTCAACCGCTTCGACGAGCGCATGCAGAAGCTCGCCACCCACATCCGCCAGGCCGGCGAAGACGTGGCCGAGGTGCAGACCTCGTCACGCAAGATCAGCGCCCATTTCCAGCGCATCGAGGCGGCACAGCTCGACGAGCCGCCGGCGGCGCTGGAGGGCGGGGGCGGCTGATCCCCGCCGGGTTTCAGTAGCCCTTGAAACCTTTCAGCAGGAAGACGTAGACCTCGCGCCGGAAATCCGGGTGGATCGGCACCACGACCTTGCCGAGGGTTGCGCCGGACTCGAAGCGCGCGGCGATGGCCGGGATCTCCGGCTGGCGGCCGACGTACAGGATGTCGCGTCCCTGTTTGCCTGCCAGGGTGGTGACGATCTCGTACTGGTCCTTCGGCACGCCGTCCGGATTCCAGGCGGCGTATTCGATGGGGTGCAGGCGATAGACGAGGTGGGCGATGATCTCCCGGTCTTCGCCGACGACGATTGCGTCCGGGTGGGCGGCGAGATAGGGCGCGACGCCGTCGGCCATGTTGATCCAGCCGCGGGCACGTTTGTACGGATCGTTCTTCGCGGTGAGCCCGATGCCGGCCGCCCGGGCAACATCGGGCCAGTGGTAGGCGGCCAGCGAGGCGACGAGGTTGATGACCACGCCGGCGACGACCCAGCGCCGCCGGTCGGCCAGAAACACGGCCGGCACCAGCAGGCACGAGGCCACGAAGATCGGCGCCGCCCAGTTGCCGTTGGCGCGGCCGGTGAGGGCCTGGAAACTGACCAGCAGGAGCAGCGGCACAATGAAGATCAGCAGCGTGCGGTGGGCGCGGTCGCGCCACAGCCGGCCCGACCTGAGCAGCGCCCAGCCCAGCAGCACGCCCAGCAGCGGGCCGAAGGACAGCCACTGGGCGCCGATGAACTCGCCGAGCTGGGCCGGGTGCCAGCCTCGTTCGCCGTGGCCGACGCGGGTGATCTCGGCGGTATGGCGGAAGGTCGGGAAATCGTGGGTCCAGTTCCACCACAGGTTGGGCGACAGGATGGCGAAGGCCAGCAGCACGGCGACCCACGGCTGCGGGCGCGCCAGCCAGCGGCGGTGCCGCGGGTCGAGGACGATCAGCAACAGGGCCGACGGCAGGAAGGCCGCCATCGTGTATTTCGACATCAGGCCGACGCCGATCGCCGCGCCGCAGGCCAGCCAGTTCGCCCAGTCGTCGCGCTCGAGCGCGCGCAGCAGGAAGATCAGTGCCAGCGACCAGCACAGCAGCAGCGGTGCGTCGGTCGACACGAACAGCCCGAGCGCCGCGACCAGCGGCATCGACATGAAGGCGAGCCCGGCCCACAGGCCGACCTTCGGCGAATAGAGCCGTCGGCCGAGGGCATACAGCGCGAAGGCGATGGCCGGATAGAGCAGCAGCGACGGCAGTTTGATGGCGATCAGGCTGTTGCCGAGCAGCTTGGTGCTGGCGGCGATCAGCACCGCGATGACCGGCGGCTTCGAGAAGTAGCCCCAGTCCAGGTTCTGCGACCAGCCCCAGTAGTAGGCCTCGTCGACGTAGAGATCGATGCCGAGGTGGCCGATCACCCACAGGCGGTAGGCGGTCAGCACGGCGGCGGCGAGCGCCAGCGGGGCGAGGTGGCTGCGCGCGTTCATGGCCGGGCCCTCACGAGGGCGACCCCGCCCTGGCGGAACAGGATGTCGACCGGTGCGTCGGCTGGCAGGCGGTCGATGCGGGTCAGGGCCAGCTGGCCGGGCTGCGGATCGGCCTTCAGGGTCGGGGCCTGGCGATAGACGCTGAAGCTGGGGGCGGTCGTGAAGCGCCAGAAGACGACCTCGCCGCCCAGCTCCCGCGCCTTGAGTCCGGCGGCCTTGACCGGCCCCTGGGCCAGTTCGCCGGCGTAGGGCACGACGACGCCGGCCAGCAGGCCGACCTGCAGCGCGGCGGTCGCGACCAGCTTGGGCAGCACCGCAACGCGGGGGAAGAACACGAACGCGGTCCACACGATCAGGCCGCCGATGGTCGCGGCGATGTACAGCGTATCGGCGACCTCGAAGGCGCGACCGAGCTGGGCGCGGTAGAAACCGTCGCCGAGGGTGCTGCGCGAGAGGGCGTCGAAGAGGTTGGGCAGCAGCGGAAACAGCACGAACAGCAGGCCGGGCAGCACCAGGTGCGGCCAGGCCCGTTCGGTCGAGCGGGCCTGCAGGCCGATCAGGATGAACAGCGGCGTGCAGCCGTACAGCACGTAGTGGGGCAGCTTGGTGCCGGACAGCGAGAAGAAACCGAGCACGAACGCAAACCACAGCCACAGGAAGCGCTGCAGCGGGTCGGCCCAGCCGCTCCTGATGCGGGCCAGTGAAGCGATGAACAGCCCGCTCCATGGCAGCAGCAGCAGCGGCACGGCGAGCAGGTAATAGAACGCGCTGCCGCCGTGGCCTTCCAGCGAGCCCGAGAAACGCTGGACGTTGTGGCGCATGATGAAGCCGTCGATGAAATCCTGTCCGTGACGGTGCAGCGCGTAGGCGTACCACGGCGCGACGATGAGGACCAGGACGGCGAGGCCGACGGGGTCGAAGACCATCCGCAGCCAGCGCGTCCATTCGCCGCGACTGGCGCAGTAGAGCAGGCTGACCGCGCCAGGCACGACCAGCGCGACCGGTCCCTTGGTCAGCGCGCCGAGGCCGATCCACACGAAAGCGCGCAGCAGCGGAGCCCGGCGACCGCTTTCGAGGTGCCGCCAGACGTCGAACAGGGTGAGGGCGAGCAGGCAGTTGAGCAGTCCGTCGGCGGTGGCGGCGCGGCCGATCGCAAACGGGCCGAGCGCCGTGCTGGCCACGGCCAGCGCGATCAGCGCGGTATCTTCGCCGAAGCGCCGGCGGGCAAAGAAGTAGGTGGCGTAGCTCCAGACGATGGCGGCGAGCGCCGACGGCAGGCGGAAGGCCCATTCATTGGCGCCGAAGATCAGGTAGCCGACGGACTGCAGCCAGTAGATCAGGATCGGCTTGTCGAAGCGCGGGGCGCCGTTGAGATAGGTGAACAGGAAGTCGCCGCGCTCGAACATCTCCCGCGTGGCTTCGGAGAAGGCGCCTTCGTCGACGTCGAACAGCGGCGCCCCGCCCAGCCGGAGCAGGAAGGCGATGAGCGGCAGGATGAGGATCAGGCGGCCGGCAGCGCTGCCGGCGAGGCGCGGGTGGGCGGAATGACCGGTCATCGGGCGGCGGTCAGCGGGCGGCGTGCCAGCCCGCGCCGTCGTCGAGGGGCGCCGTTTCGCGGGCGACGTAGGCCTGGCTCTGGCCGGATTCGAAGTAGACGCGGGTCAGCAGTTCGGCGAGCACGCCGGTGGTGACCATCTGGATGCCGGCGATCACGAAGAAGAAGCCGCCGAAAAACATCGGACGCGTGCCGATGGAGGCGCCGGTGAAGATCTTCAGGCCGGTCAGATAGGTCAGGATCAGCATGCCCAGCGCGCCGAGGCCGAGACCGATGCCGCCGAAGAAATGCCCCGGCCGCGTGCGGAAACGCATGAAGAAGTACACGAAGATCAGGTCGAGGATGACCCGGAAGGTGCGCGAGATGCCGTATTTGGACTCGCCGAACATGCGCGCGTGGTGGGTGACGACTTCCTGCGCGATCTTGCGCGGCGTGGTGACGGTGGCCAGCCAGGCCGGGATGAAGCGGTGCATCTCGCCGTAGAGGCGGACGTTCTTGATCGCCGTGGCGCGGAAAGCCTTGAGGGAGCAGCCGTAGTCCTGCAGCTTGACGCCGGTGATGCGGGCGATCAGGCGGTTGGCGATCTTCGACGGAATCTTGCGCAGGATCATGCCGTCCTTGCGGTTCTTGCGCCAGCCGGCGACCAAGTCGAGATCCTCGCGCAGCAGGCGGCCGACCATGCGCGGGATGTCGATCGGGTCGTTCTGCAGGTCGCCGTCCATCGTCACGATCACGTCGCCGCGGGCCGCATCGAGGCCGGCCTGCATCGCCGCGGTCTGCTTGAAGTTGCGCATCAGCGCGACGATGCGCACGTGGGGGCCGAGGCGGGCGGCGGCTTTCTCGAGGTTGGGGACGGTGTTGTCGGAGCTGCCGTCATCGACGATGACCACTTCCCACGGGTAGGGATAGGGGTCGAGGGCCAGGTGGATGCGCGCGAGGAGCGGGTCCACGTTGTCTTCCTCGTTATACAGCGGCACGACCACCGACAGGCGATGGGGCGGCAGGTCAGCCGGGATGTCGGGCTGCGCCGGCGGAAGCGGGGAGAGCTGGGTGGCTTCGGTCATGGTCTTGATTGTTCTGCTGGACTGCGGGTGGACGCCCCGTCGGCGTCGGACGAGGCCGATTGTATGTCGGACGGGGTTGCGGTGGTCGTTTCCTGCACGGCGCCGGCCGGGAAAAGCCAGGCGATGGCGCCGGAGCCGACCGCGCAGGCGATCACGAAAAGATGGAGCGCGAGGGCGACCTGAAGGCCGGCGGCGACCGGGACGCCGCTGGGCAGCATGGCCGCCGCGGCGCCGGCTTCGTAGGTGCCGAAACCGGCCACGCCCTGGACCGGCAGGATCGCCGCGAGTTCCGCGCCGAGGGCGCCGGCGGCGCCGACGTCGGGGCCGGCCGGGATCAGCGCGGCCAGCAGGCCGGCCTGGGCCGCGAGTTTCACCGTCCAGTTGGCGAGGGTCCACAGCCAGCCGAAGCGGGCGTGGCGCGTGCTTTCGGCGAAGGCGTCGCGGACTTTGGCGAGCTTGGCGGTGACGCCGCGGCCGTCGGCCCAGGCGTGGGGGGCCCGCGCCCAGCGCGGCAGCCACCAGGCGGTGACGACCACGCCGGCCACGGCCAGCCCCTTGATCGCCGGATGCAGCCCCGGCCACACGATGGCGGCCAGCGCCATGACGACGAAGGCGTCCTGCAGGCGGAACCAGAACAGCGAGGCGATGGCCCGCGGCAGCGGCACGCCGAAGTTCTGCCGCAGCAGCAGCGGAAAGGCCGCCTCGCCGCCGCGGAAGGGCACGACGTTGATCATTGCGTTGTGGATCAGCGTGATGCGCAGGCAGGTGCCGAAGCGGCGTCCGGCCTGGACCCGGAATTCGTCGAAGATGCGCAGCGCGCGCAGCAGGTAGGACAGCGCGAAGCCGGCGGCCGACAGGGCCAGGGTCGGGCCGTCGAGGCGGCGGAACACCTCGCCGAGGCCGCGCCAGCGTCCGTCGGCCATCAGCCAGGCGAGGAGGCCGGCCGAGACGGCCACGGCGAGGATGCGCTTGACGTTCATCAGCTGTCGTTCCGGTCGTTCATCAGGGCCGCGGCGGCGCCGCCGATGCCCCAGGCGGCGAGGCCGATGCGGTAAAGCCGCGCGTCGGGCTGGCCGAGGTCGAGGACCAGCATCGACAGGCTGGTGAGCAGCGCGACCAGCGCCATCACGCGCATGCCCCGCGGGCCGTGCAGGAAGTCGAGGCGCGCCGACAGCCACACGCCCGCCGCGCCGGCCGCCCAGCCGCCGGCCGCGCCGGTCAGGACGTCGAGGGGCCAGTGGGCGCCGACGGCGATCCGCGACACGGCGACCAGCGCGGCCAGCGCCAGGCCGGTCAGCCCGGCCCGCCAGCGGCTGGCGGCGCGCGGCCAGGCGAGTACGACGGCCGCGGCGACGACGAAGGCGGTGACCGAATGCCCGGACGGGAAGGCGTGGACGTAGAGCTTCTGGCCGATCAGGTTGAAGCTGCCGGGTTCGAGCACGCCGGCCGGCCGCATGATGTCGAAGGCACGCTTGCCGCCTTCGCTGAACAGCGTGGCAAGCGGCGCGGCGAGGAAGGCCGAAGCCAGCCAGCGCGGTTGGGTCTTGAGGGTCGGGGCGAGGAGGGCGATGGCGCCGGGCACCGAGCCGCCGAGGGTCAGCACGGCCCACAGGGTGGGCGGGAGGTGCTGGCTGGCGGCGTGGTTGAGATCGACGAACAGGGCGTGGTTCCAGTCGCCGGCCGCTACCGCGACGGCCACACCGGCGAGCACCAGCACGGGCGCCAGCGCCCAGACGAGCGGGACGGCGTCGGTGGTGGCTGGGAGGTCGGTGGGCGGTGCGCGCAAGAGCTTGGAGGGCGGCAAAACCCGGCAGTCTACCCGATTGAGCCGGGGAGTCGAGGCCGCCGGCGTGCGGCCGTGGTTAGGCCGTGCGTCCCGGGCGGGTGATGGCGACCAGCTGCACGCGGCGCCGGCCGGCGTGCTTGGCGCGATACATGGCGGCATCGGCGGCGCGCAGCAGGCTGTCCTGGTCGTTGCCGTCGTCGGGCGCGATGGCCAGCCCGATGCTGCCGTCGAGCATGATGGTGTGTCCCGCGACCTGGAACGGGTGGCGGAACACGCCGAGCAGGCGGTCGCCGAGGAAGGCCAGCGCGTCGCGGTTGCCGACATCCGGGAAGATGCCGACGAATTCGTCGCCGCCCGTGCGGGCGATCAGGTCGTTGATGCGCAGGGCGGCGGTGAAGCGCTGGGCGATCTGGACCAGCAGCTCGTCGCCGACCGCGTGGCCATAGGTGTCGTTGACCGGCTTGAAACCGTCCAGATCGATGGCGGCGATGCCGAGCACCTGGCCTTGCTTGCGGCAGCGGGCCAGTTCGCGCTTGAAGTGGCCTTCGAGGAAACCGCGGTTGGGCAGGCCGGTCAGCGCGTCGTGGTTGGCCAGGTGTTGCAGGCATTCGGCGGTCAGGTGGCGGGCGGTCACGTCGAGCAGCGTGACGATGCGCAGCGGGCCTTTTTCGCCGTCGATGGTGCCGGGAATCCGTTCGATGGCGAGGGGCAGGCCGTCGGGCCGCTCGCCGACCCACACGCCGTCGTCCTCGCGCAGGATGTCGTCGAGGCGCTTGCCGCGCAGGTCCCGGCGCGGGCGGCCGAGCATCCGGCATGCGGCGCGGTTGGCATCGGCGATCTTGTCGGTGCTGCCGACGATGCATACGCCGGCGCCGATCTGATTCATCATCGACCGCATCAGCTGACCGGAGCGTTCGAAGCGGCGGGTCTGGCGCATCAGCAGCGTGCTGAGCAGCACGAAGGCGGCGATGCCGGTGCCGAACGCGAGGGCCACCAGCAGCATGGCGCCGCGGTCGGCCTCGTCGCGCCGCTCGGCGAGCAGGGCGCCCAGCGCGCCGAGCGCCGG
>SSSX01000581.1 GCA_015657735.1 Zoogloeaceae bacterium | reverse complement strand
TGGTCGGCGCCGTATTTTGCGGTGCTCATCTTCTCCCTCGCGATGCTGGTGCTGGTGTGGATTCTCCAGCGCCAGGAGAGCGAGACGCAGCGCAACGCGCTGGCCCGCGACGTGCAGTGGGCCGAGCAGACCATGCGCCTGCACATGCAGGGCACCGAGGAGTTCCTCGGCCAGCTGGCCCGCGAGCTGGCCGGCGGCACGCTGGATGGCGACGCTTTCCAGGTGCGCGCCAGCCAGCACATCGCCAACAACCCGGAGCTGGTGAACGTCGTCTGGATCGCCGGCAGCCAGCGGGTCAAGTGGACGGCGCCGTTCGACACCACCGACTGGCTGGTCGGCGACAGCCTGACGGCCGCGCAGGCGGTGGTCCTCAGCCGCGCCCGCGAGGTGGGCCGGCCGGTGTATGGCGAGGCCTATCTCAATCCGCGCAACATGGCGGTGCTCGAGGTGTTCATGCCGGTCCAGCAGGGGCGGCAGCCGATGGGGGCGATCGTCGCGGTGTATTCCATCGAGCGGATGGTGGCCCATCTGGTGCCGAGCTGGTTCGGCGAAAAATACCGGCTGGCCTTCACCGGCGCCCGCGGCGACGTGCTGGCGGCCAATTCGGCGGCGCGGCCGCTGGACGAGAGCCTGGCCTTCGCGGTGCCGCTCGATCCACCCGGCAACGGCCTGGCGCTGCAGGCCACCGCCTACCACGTGGACAGCGAGCTGCCGAAGGGCTTTCCGATCGCCGTGATCATCGCGCTGTCGTTCTTCGTGCTGTGGAGCCTGTGGCTGCTGCGCTCCCACATGCTGCGGCGGGTGAAGGTCGAGAAGGAGCGCGACCGGCTGTTCAACCTGTCGCTCGACATGCTGGCGATCCTCGGCCACGACGGGGTGTTCCGCCGCGGCAACCCGGCCTTCGAGCGCATCCTCGGCTATCCGCCCGAGACCCTGCCGGGCCGGGCGCTGCTCGAGTTGATCCACGCCGAGGATGTGGCCGGCACCGTCGAGCATCTGCGCAGCCTCGCTTCGGGCACCCCGGGCGCCTTCGAGAACCGCTGCCGCTGCGCCGACGGCGGTTACAAGTGGCTGGCGTGGAGCGTCAATTCGGTGCCCGAGGAAAAGCTGATGTACGCCGTCGCCCACGACATCACCGGGCGCAAGGCGGCGGAGGAGGCGCTGCACGACGCCTACGCCTTCCGCCAGTCGATGGAGGAATCGCTGATCACCGGCCTG
>SSSX01000580.1 GCA_015657735.1 Zoogloeaceae bacterium | reverse complement strand
GAGCTCGAGCAACGCGGTGGCGGAGCAGGGCGGCGAGATGGTGAACCGGGTGGTCGGGACGATGGGCTCGATCCAGGAAAGCTCGAAGAAGATCGCCGACATCATCGGCGTGATCGACTCGATCGCCTTCCAGACCAACATTCTGGCGCTCAACGCGGCGGTCGAAGCGGCGCGCGCCGGCGAGCAGGGTCGCGGTTTTGCGGTCGTGGCGAGCGAAGTGCGCAGTCTGGCGCAGCGCAGCGCGCAGGCGGCGCGCGAGATCAAGGCGCTGATCGCCGACAGCGTGGACAAGGTCGAAGACGGCGCCAAGCTGGTGAACGAAGCGGGCCAGACGATGGAAGAAGTGGTGACGAACTTCCAGAAACTGTCGGCGCTGGTCACCGAGATTGCCGAGGCGAGCCAGGAACAGAGCGGCGGCATCGAGCAGGTGACGCACGCCGTCGGGCAGATGGACGAAGTGACGCAGCAGAACGCGGCACTGGTCGAGGAGGCGGCGGCGGCGGCCGAGAGTCTGCAGGAGCAGTCCCAGTCGCTCGTCCGTTCGGTGGCGCATTTTCAGCTGAAGGCCGCGGCCGGCCAGTCGGCCGCGCCGTCGTCGCTGGATTTCGATGGCGTCATCCAGGCCCACATGAGCTGGAAGCACAAGCTGCGCAACTTCCTTGCCGGCGAGGGCGAGGCGCTCGATCCGAACGTCGTCTCGCGTGACGACAAGTGCGTGCTCGGGTGCTGGATTCACGGCGAAGGCCAGCGCTACGTCGGCGAAACCGGCTACACCCGCCTGCGCGCCAGTCATGCCGATTTCCACCGCTGCGCCGGCGACGTGATCCGCGCCAAGCTGGCCGGCGACGACGTCGGGGCCAAGCGGCTGCTGCTCAATGATTTTGCGGTGCTGTCCGACGACACGATCCAGGAAATCCGCAAGATGAAGCAAGCCCACGGCTCCGCGCCGCAAGCCGCGGTTGCGCCGGTCGCCAGCGCGCGGGTGTCGCCGCTGCCGGTCCGCTCCGCCAAGGCTGCGAGGGTCGGTTCGCCATTGCCGAAGGTCCGGCACCAGGCCGCCAATCTGGCCGAAGACGAGTGGGAAGAGTTCTGAGCGCCGAGACGGTGCGATCTCATAACAGAGTCAGTTGCGGGAAGAGCGACATATGAAAATCAACATGCCTGTCACCCAGCATGAGGTCGAGTTGAAGGACGACTCCCTGATCGTGTCGAAGACCGATCTGAAGGGGCAGATCACCTACATCAACCGTGACTTCATCGAGATCAGCGGCTTCACCGAGGACGAGCTGATCGGCCAGCCGCACAACATCGTGCGCCATCCGGACATGCCGGTCGAAGCCTTTGCCGACCTCTGGAACTGCCTGAAGGCCGGGCGCCCGTGGATCGGCCTGGTCAAGAACCGCTGCAAGAACGGCGACCATTACTGGGTCGAGGCGCATGCGACGCCGATCGTCGAACGCGGCCACGTGAGCGGCTACCTGTCGGTGCGCCGCAAGGCCGCGCCCGAGCAGATCAAGGCTGCGGAGTCGGCCTATGCCGCCTTCCGCGATGGCAAGGCGCGCGGCCGGGCGATCGTCAACGGGCAAGTGACCTCGTCCGGCCTGCTGCAGCGCCTCGGCGCGCGGCTGGCCGGAATGTCGCTGGCGACGCGGGTTGCGGTGGCGGTGACGGTGGCGGTGACGGTGACCCTCGGCAGCGGTTCGCTCATCATGCGCCAGCGGGCGAGTGCCGAGCTGGAAGCGCAGGGTCTGGCGGCGATGTCCGAGCGGGTCGGCCTGGTCCGCAGCATGGTCGAATCCAAGGCGCAGAGCCTGCGGGTGGAAACCGAAAGGCTGGGCGACATGTTCGCCGCCGGGTTCGGCGACGGCTTCAGCGTCAATGCGGGCGGCGACGGCCTGCCGGTGCTGATGCACGGCGCGACGGCGATGAACCTGCGCAGCCAGGAGGTGGATCGCTTCACGGCCAGCAGCGGGGCTACCGCCACGCTGTTCGCCCGCAAGGGCGACGATTTCTTCCGGGTGGCGACTTCGGTCAAGAAGGAAAATGGCGAACGGGCCGTCGGCACGCCGCTGGCCAAGGATCATCCGGCCTACGCCCGCCTGCTGGCCGGCGAGCGCTATGTCGGCAAGGCGGTGCTGTTCGGCAGCGACATTTACGCCGGTTATACGCCGATCAAGGACGGCGGCGGCAAGGTGATCGGCGCGACCTTCGTCGGCCGCAAGTTCACCGACGAGATGGCCGCGCTGAAGAAGCAGATCAAGTCGGTCGGTTTCGGCAGCTCGGGCTACGCCTATGTGCTGGATTCGACGCCCGGCAAGAGCTTCGGCAACCTGGTGGTGCATCCGGCCAAGGAGGGGCAGAACATCGCCGATGCGAAGGACGCCAGCGGTCGCCCCTTCATTCGCGAAATCCTCGAACACGGCAAGGGGATGATCCGCTACCCGTGGGTGAACGCCGAGCTGAACGAGAGCACGCCCCGCGAGAAGGTCGTGGCCTTCGAGGCCTTCCCGGAGTGGAACTGGATCGTCGCGGGTGGCACCTACGTCGATGAATTCGAAAGCGTGTCGCGCAACATCGGTCTGATGCTGCTGGTGATCGGGCTGGCGACCGTCGTGGTGCTTGCCGGGCTGGTCTTCGTGCTGATGCGCCGGCTGGTGGCCGGGCCGCTCCAGGGTATGGTCGGGACCGCCGAGGAAGTGGCCAACGGACGCTACGACAACGTGATCGACCTGCGCCGCAACGACGAGATCGGGCGGGTGCTGCAGTCGCTGGAGTCGATGCAGGTCAAGCTGGGCTACGACATCTCCGAACAGCGGAGAAGCAGCGACGAGAACGCGCGCATCCGGCAGGCGCTGGACGCCGTCGAAACCAATGTGCGGATCGCCGACCCGGGTGGCCGCGTGATCTACGCCAACCCTGCGCTGCTGAAGACGATCCGGGGCATCGAGGGGGAGATCCGCAAGGATGCGCCGGGTTTCAGCGTCGACACCTTCGTGGGCAGCAGCATCGGCCGGCTGTATGCCGACCCGGCGGCG
>SSSX01000076.1 GCA_015657735.1 Zoogloeaceae bacterium | reverse complement strand
GCGCGCGGCGGCCGATCTCGATGCGGCCGGGGCCGTCGGCGGTGGTGTCGTTCCAGTCGACGCTGAAGTTGTAGTCGACGAGATTCTGGTTGGCGGCGGGCTTGCCGCGGCCGGCTTCGAGGACGGTGGCGAGCTCCCACAGCAGGGTCAGCTCGGCCTTCCACGGGAAGTCCGGGCCGCCGTCGGCGAGGGTGGTTTCGTTGAAGACCGGCTCGATGTCGTGGTGGCGCAGATTGGCGGCCACCGGCACGCGCTCGATGCGCGATTCGGTGGCGCCGACGACCAGTTCGCGGCTGACGTCGAGGTACAGCGACAGGGCCGGGCAGTCGCGTCCTGCGGCCAGCGTGAAGCGCTCGACGATGTCGTCGGGCAGCATGGTGATCTTGTTGCCCGGCATGTACACCGTCGACAGGCGCTGGCGGGCGATCGCGTCGAGCGCCGAGTCGCGCCCGAAGCCGAGGCCGGGCGCGGCGATGTGGATGCCGATGCGCCAGCCGGCGTCGGTCGGCGTCACCGAAAAGGCGTCGTCGATCTCGGTGGTGGCGGCGTCATCGATGGAGAAGGCGCGCACCGCGGCGAGCGGCAGTCCGGCGGCTTCGACGGGCGGCTCGACGGGCGCGAAGCCGGTGCCGGCGGGGAAGTATTCGAACAGGAAGCGGTCGAAGTGCAGCTCGTGCGACGAGGCCAGCGCGCCGCAGTCGAGCAGCAGGCGCGCCGCCGACCGGCCGCTGTCGGCGCAGGCGGCTTCGAGGGCCTTGGTCTCGAGGCGGTTGCGGTCGGGCTTGTAGAGCAGCTGGCGGAGCAGCGGCTGGCATTCGTCGGGCAGCCGGCCGGCGAGCAGCTCGTCGCGCATGCGGTCGATGGCGGCGGCCTGCTGGCGTTTTTTCTCGAGGCCGGCGAGCGCGGCCTGCAGGATGTCGGCCGGGGCCTTGCGGAAGCGGCCGCGGCCCTTGCGGTGGAACCAGATCGGGGCGGCGTGCAGGCGCAGCAGCACCGCCGCGGATTCGACCGGGTTCGGCTCGTGGCCGTAGTATTCGCGCGCGAAGTCGACGAAGGCGAATTCGTCGTCGCTGCACACTTCCCACAGGAATTCGGTGTCGAGGCCCTCGGCTTCGGCTTCGGCGCGGTCGAGCAGTTCGCCGGCGCCGGGCTGGGCGAAGCGCATCAGCACATGGTTGCTCTTCAGCTTGAGGCGCTTGCCGTGGGGTGTTTCCACCTGCAGGGAGGCGTCGTTGTCGGTCAGGATGGTGCCGGTCTTGAAGGCACCGTCCTCTTCGAAGAGCAGGTTCATGGGATGGCCAGGCGGGAAAACAGCCGATTATAGCCAAGCCGGGCGCCGGCCCGGTCGAAAGCGGCGGCTTTCGGCCGGGTCAGTTGGTGGCGCGGGTGACGAAATCCCGGATCAGGCGCAGCAGGACGTCTTCGTCGTAGGGTTTGCCGAGGTAGTGATTGACGCCGATCTCCTCCGCGTAGCGCTTGTGCTTCTCGGCGGTGCGGGAGGTGATCATGATGATCGGCACGGCCTTCAGGCGGGCGTCGGCACGGATGTTGCGGGTGAGGTCGAAGCCGTCCATGCGCGGCATTTCGATGTCGGCGATGATCACGTCGGGCGACGCGGTGAGCAGCTGTTCCAGCGCGTCGACGCCGTCCTTGGCAGTGATCACCCGGTAGCCTTCGCGTTCGAGCAGGCGGCCGGTGATCTTGCGGACGGTGAGGGAGTCGTCGACGACCATCACCGTCGGCTGTGCCGGCACGGCGACGGCCTGGCGCGCCACCGGCAGTTCGTCGTCGGAAGCGGCCGGGCTGCGGCCGGCGAGGGCGACCGGGTTGAGGATCAGCACGATCTCGCCGTCGCCGAGCACCGTGGCGCCGGAGTAGCCGACCATCCGGGCGTACTGGGGGCCGGCGTTCTTGACGACGATTTCCTGGTTGCCGCGCAGCGCATCGACGTGCAGGGCCAGGGTTTCGCTGCCGGCGCGCAGCAGCAGCACCCAGTTGAAGCGGTCGACCTGGGGCTGGGATTCGCGGTCGCCGAGCAGGCGCGGCAGGTAGCGGTAGCTGAAGTGCTCGCCGAGCCAGTCGGTGCCCTTGCGGCTGCGGATGTCGGCGAGGCCCTGGGGCTTGAGTTCGAGCACCTGGGCGACCATCGACGACGGGATCGCGAAGGTGCGGCCGCCGGCGCGGATCAGCAGGGCCTGGGTGACGGCCAGCGTCAGCGGCAGGTGGATGCGGAAGGTGGTGCCCTGGCCGGCTTCGGTGCTGACGCTGATGCGCCCGCCGACGGCGGCGGTCTCGCTCTTGACGACGTCCATGCCGACGCCGCGGCCGGCCAGGCTGGACAGGCTGGCGGTGGTGAAGCCGGGCACGAAGATGAGGTTGGTGAGACGCTTGTCGTCGGCGTCCTCGGTGGCGTCGATCAGGCCGGTTTCGATGGCCTGGGCGCGGATGCGGGTGAAGTCGAGGCCGGCGCCGTCGTCGCGGAACTCGATCACCACGTCGTTGCCTTCGTGGGTGATGCGCAGCGTGATCTGGCCGATCTCGGGCTTGCCGGCGGCGCGGCGCACCTCGGGCGGCTCGATGCCGTGGGCGACGGCGTTGCGGACCAGGTGGCCGAGGGGGCCGGTCATCGCTTCGAGCACGCTGCGGTCGATTTCGATCTGGCCGCCGACGATGTCGAGGTTGGCACGCCGGCCGAGCTCCTTGGCGGTCTGGCGGACCAGGCGGTAGAGCCGTTCGGCGAGGCTGTCGAACGGCACCATGCGCACGTACATCAGCGACTGCTGCAGCTCGCGGGCCATGCGCGACTGGGCGTGGAGCGCGACTTCGGCGCCGTCGAGGTTCTTCAGCAGGTTCTGCTGGACGGTGGTCACGTCGCCGACGCTCTCGGCCATCATCCGGGTGAGTTCCTGGAGCCGGGTGTAGCGGTCCATTTCCAGCGGGTCGAACTCGGTGTGATGGGTTTCGACCTGCGACAGCCGCGACTGCATCTGGGTGTCGGCCTGGATCTCGACTTCGCGCAGCTGGTTGCGCAGGCGGATGACGTTTTCGGTGAGGTCGAGCAGCGAGCGGCGCAGGGTGCGCAGCTCGCCTTCGATGCGGGTGCGGGCGATGGAGATTTCGCCGGCTTCGTTGACGAACTGGTCGATGCGGTTGGCCTCGATGCGCAGTTGCGTGCGCGCCGCCTGGGTGGCGGGCTCGCCGGGCTGGGCGGCGGCTTCGTCGACCGGGATCGTGGTTTCGACGACGCCGGCCGGCGTGGCGGCGGGGGCGCCGGCGCCCGGACGGGCGAGGGTGTCGAGGGACTGGCGGGTGTGGTCGAGGGCGGTTTCGAGGTCGTCGAGGATGCCGCTGTCGCCCGCATCCTGGCTGCGCGCGCGTTCGAGGCGGGTTTCCAGATCGTGCAGGCTCTGGCCGAGGGTCATCGCGCCGACCATCCGGGCGCTGCCCTTCAGGGTGTGCAGCAGGCGCGCGACGCCGGCGGCGTGACCGGCGTCGGCGGGCGCCTCGCGCCAGTTGCGCAGCGCGGCGTCGAGCTGGTCGAGGAGTTCGTTGCCTTCGTCGAGGAAGATCGGCAGCAGGTCGGTGTCGATCTCGTCGCGCAGCTGCGGGGCCGGGGCGGCCGCTTCGACCGGCCGCGGGGCTGCCGGGGCGGTGGCGATCGGGGCGGTGGCGAGGGCCGGCGGGGCCTCGGTGCGCAGGCTGATGACTTCGGCCAGATGGGAGGCGAGGATGCCGGCGAGCTGTTCGACGAGTCCGGGGGTGGCTTCGGGGAGTGTGCGGGTGCTGAGCTGGACCAGCATGCCTTCAAGCGCGGTGGCCGCTGCGTTGAGCACGCTGGCCTGCTCGGCTGCGGGGGGGCGGTCGTGGTCGGCGAGGCGCTGCTGGGCGAGTTCGAGGGCCTTGGCGAGTTGCTGCGGCGCGACGAAGCGCGCCGTGCCGGAGATGCCGGACAGCGTGTGGGCGGCCCGGATCGCCGTCGACGACGGCACCAGGCTGGGGTTGACCGACAGCCGGGCGAGTTCGTGGCGCAGGGTGGCGACGTGCTGGCGGGCTTCGACGAGGTAGAGGTCGAACAGCGGGCGGGACAGGGTGACGTCGCCGAGCCGAACTTCGTCCTGGTCGGATTCGTCGGGGGCGGGCGCCGCGGCGACTTCCTCGATGACCGGCGCTTCCGCTTCGGGCACGGGGGCTTCGGCGGGGAGCTCCTCGATGGCCGGGAGTTCGATGACTTCGGCGCTGGCTTCGACGGCTTCGAGGGCGGGCGGCAGCGGCGCTTCGAGCGCTTCGACCGGGAATTCGAGGCTCTCCTCGAGGTCGGCGAGGGCTTCCTCGACGGTGAGGATCTGCTCGGGCAGCTCCGGCAGGGTTTCGGCGGCAACGGGTTCGTCGCGGGCTTCGAGAGCCTCGAGGGCCTCGAGAGCTTCCTCGAAGGTTTCCGGCGCGGCGGGGGCCTCGATGAGTTCGGGTGCCGCGGCCGGTGCGGCGGGCAGCGCCTCGAGGGGGATTTCGTCGAGGGGCAGGTCGAACTCGAAATCGAGCGCCGGCGCTTCGCTGGCGGGCGGCGCGGCGGCGGTCTCGCCGAAGCTAAGATCGGGGAAGTTCAGGACCGGCGGCGGGGGGGCGGCTTCCGCTGCGTCGGCGAGGGACAGCGGGGTGCCGATATCGGTTTCGGTGAAGTCGTGGTCCGGCACGACGATGGTCGATTCGAGATCGAACTCGAGGGCTTCTTCCTCGGCTGCGGCGGGGGCGGCGGGGGGCGCTTCCTCCAGCGCGATTTCGCCTTCGCTGCGCAGGCGCTCGGCGCGGGCCAGCAGTGGGGCGACATCCTTGTGGGTGCCGGCACCGGCCTTGAGCTGGTCGATCCACGCCGAGAACTGGTCGTGGGCGTCGTCGATGAGTTGCAGCAGTTCGGCATTGACCGGCAGCTCGAGGCGCAGCCAGTGGTTGAGGGTTTGTTCGAGACCCCAGGCGGCTTCGCCGAAGTCCTTCAGGCCGACCATGCGGCCGCTGCCCTTCAGGGTGTGGAAGCTGCGCCGGATCGTCGTCAGCACCTCGGCGTCGTCGGGATGCTGGCGCAGTTCGGCCAGTTCGCGGGCGATGGCGCTGCGGACGTCGATGGCTTCCTCGATGAAGATTGCCAGCAGTTCGGCGTCGATCTCTTCTTCGCTGGCGGCGAGCAGGCGGCTCGCCTCGGCCGACAGGGCAGGCGCCTCGGGGGCGGTGGCGATCGGCGGCGCGGCGGCGAACAGTTCGCCGGCGTCGAGCATGGTCAGGGCCTGGCGGGCCTGCTGTTCGAGTTCGACATCGGCGGTCAGCGAGGCGTCCTGGCGCAGGCTTTCGAGGTTGAGCTGCAGCTCGGTGCGCAGGCCGATGTCGTCGGGGTTGTCCTTGAGGGCGGCGGTGAGAGCGGCGGTTTCGCGTTTCTGCTGGGCGAGTTCGGCCTCGATGCTGTCTTCGGCGGCCGGGCCGGCGTCGGGGCGCAGGATGCGTTCGAGATCGGCCGGGCCATGCTGCAGCGCTTCGATGTAAACGCCGAGGGCCGACAGGCGGTGGGCGATCTCCTCGAACGCCTGGGTGCTGCTGTCGGGGCTGCCGGACGGCAGGGCGGCGATGCGCGCGGCGGCGTCCTGGACGAGGCGTACCGCGGCGTCGTCGTTCATCACCGACAGCGCGCCTTCGACCTGCTTGAGCGGGGCGCAGACGGCGGCGAGGATGTCGGTCTGGGTCGGCGCGCGGAAGAAGCCGTCGAGACTTTGCTCGACTTCGGCGAGGCTGCTGAGGATTTCGTGGGCCAGCTGGCGGTGGACCTGGCGGGCCTGGGCGTCGGGTTCGGCGATGCTCAGCGGGGCGAGCCGCTCGCCGCGCTGGTGGGCCTGGATGCGTTCGAGCAGGACGTCGATCTGCGCGTTCTCCCGGCTGTCGGCGCGGGCGTGGGCGTCGAGACGGGTGTCGAGCAGCAGCATGGTGGTGGCGACGTCCATCGACAGGGCGTCGGTGAGGCGCAGCGGATCCTGGCGCAGCCAGCGGGCCATGTCGCCGAGGGCGCCGGCGAGGGCGGCGACCTCGGGCTGGCCGAGGCTGCGGGCCTGTTCGATGATCGGCGCGAGGGTGTCCTGGAAGCGCGGCAGCCCGACCGCGCCGCCGGTGGCGAACTGGTCCCAGGCTTCGCGGGCGTCGGCGAGCTGTTCGCGCAGCTTGCGCAGGACCGGTGCGAGCGGGGTGTCGCTGATGCCGCGGTCGGCGGCGGGGATCAGCTGGTCGAGCCCGTAGGCGTCACGGGTGGCGTCGATGACCGGCGAGCGGGCGCTGGCGGTGGCGACGTGATAGAGCACGTCGCGCATCAGGCGTTCGGCGACGATCGACGAGCCTTCCATCACGCGGCGCATCTGCGCGTCGATGCGGCCGCACAGGCGCTTGGTGGCGGCATCCGGCGGGATGGCCTGCTGGGCGAGGGCGTCGAAGAAGGCGGTGGCGGCGAACCAGAACGCCCGCGAGGCGGGAACCGCCTGCTGGCTTTCGATGCCGGCGACGGCGTCGCGCATCTCGAGCGGGCCGGCGGGGTCGTCGCCGCTGCGGAACCACTTGAGCAGGCCCCGTTCGAAGCGTCCGCGCAGCGCGCGCAGGCGTTTCGGGTCGTCGCCGGTTTCGGCCGGCGCGGCGAACACCGGACGCCGGGAGGTGTCGGGGAAGAACAGTTCGCCGGGGGTCGGCGCCTCGTGGCCGCGGGCGGCGGCGAGTTCGGTGTACAGCCCGAACAGACGCAGCGCCTGGTCGGGCTGGCCGCGCGACAGTTCGTCGAGATAGTTGCCGATGGCGGCGATGCAGCGGGTCGCCAGGCGGATCGTGTCGGGCGTGCACGGCAGGCGTTCGCCGGCCAGCTCGCCGAGCAGGCGGTCGAGCTGGTCGGAGAACTGGGTCAGGCCGTCGAGGCCGACGATGGACAGCGCGCCGTGGGCCTGATGCAGATGGGTCTGGGCGAACTTGATCCGGCCGGGGCGGTCCGGCGCGGTGCCGGCTTCGGCGAGCGCGTCGGTGGCCCGTTCGAGGGCCAGGTCGATCTCACCTTTGACCCAGGTCAGCGGACCCAGGTCGAGTTCATGTGCTGGGCTCATCGGTGGTTCGTGCTCGGAGTCCGTTCCGGATCGGGGGGCGCGGGGTACGGGGCGTCAGACCTTGAAGCCCGAAACCGAACCCTTGAGTTCCACCGCCAGGTCGGCCAGTTCGCCGATCGAGACGGCGGTCTGCTGGGTGCCGGTGGTGGTGCGGTCGGTGATCGCCAGAATGCCCTTCATCTTTTCGGCCACCTGGGTGGCGGCCTTGGCCTGGACTTCGGTGCTGACCGAAATGCGTTCGATCAGTTCGGCGGTTTCGGCCGAAACGCGTTCGATCTCGGCGAGTTCCTGGCCGGCGGTTTCGGACAGGCGGGCGCCGTCGACCACGTCGCGGGTGGCGTTTTCCATGGCGGCCACGGCGTCGCCGGTGTCGGTCTGGATGGTCTTGACGATCGCGCCGATCTGCTTGGTGGCTTCGGCGGAGCGTTCGGCGAGGCGCTGCACTTCTTCGGCAACCACCGAGAAGCCGCGGCCGGCTTCGCCGGCGGAGGCGGCCTGGATCGCGGCGTTGAGGGCCAGTACGTTGGTCTGCTCGGTGATGTCGGAGATGAGCTCGACGATTTCGCCGATCTCCTGGGAGGATTCGCCGAGGCGCTTGATGCGCTTGGAGGTTTCCTGGATCTTTTCGCGGATGTCGTTCATGCCCTTGATGGTGTCTTCCACCGCGGCGGCGCCTTTCTGGGCGGCTTCGAGGGAGCGGCGGGCAACGTGGGCGGACTGCAGGGCGTCTTCGGAGGCGGCGCTCATCGAGCTGGCCATGCTCTGCGCGGTTTCGCCGGCGAGACGGAGTTCCTGGGCCTGGCGCTCGGTGGCGGAGAGCAGTTCGTCCGAGGTGCGCTGGGCGGATTCGGTGGCGTTGGTCACGCGCAGCGCGGCGTCGTTGATGCGCCGCACCAGCACCGAGAGTTCCTCGATGGTGTAGTTGACCGAGTCGGCGATGGCGCCGGTGATGTCCTCGGTGACGGTGGCGCGCACGGTGAGGTCGCCGTCGGCGAGGTCGCCCATTTCGTTCATCAGCCTCAGGATGGCCTGCTGGGTGCCGTTGCGCTCGTTCTCGGCGGCGATCCGCTGGTCGTCGGAAGCCTTGCGGCGGCGGGCGATGTCGTCGTTGTAGGTTTTGGCCATCAGGGCCAGACAGGCCAGGCCGAGCAGCGCGAAGACGACGATCCCGAGGCTGACCCAGGTGAAGAAGCCGGTGTAGGCGCCGGCGTAGCCTTCGGCCAGCGCGGAGGTTTTGTCGAGCAGCGGGCCGGAGTCCTGGAAGATGTGGCTGCCGGCCTCCTTGGCCTTGACGAGGAGCTGGATGCTGCCGAGGATCGTGGCGACCGCGGCGAGGTTTTCCTTGCCGACGGTTTCGAGTTCGGCGAGCTTGGCCTTGGTGTCGCTGCCGTCGGCGGTCATCTTCTGGAGTTGTTCGATCTGCTCGCGGAAGGTGTTGGTGTCCTTGCCGAGCAGGAAGGCGACTTCGGGGTCGATGGCGTTGGCGATCAGCAGCGCGTTGGCGTTTTTGGCGATGCGCTGGGTCAGCATCACGACCTGGTTGGCGGTGGCGATCTCGCGGGCCGAGGCGCCGCCCTGCAGCTTGAGTGCGGCGACCTGTTCGGACAGTTCGAGCAGTTGCGGGTTCTTGCCGTTGATGGTGGCGACCGCCTTGCCGAGGGCGGTGAGGTTCTTTTCTTCCTTCAGCAGCTTGTCGGCGTCGGCGTCGGATTTCTTCCACAGTTCGGTGACCGCGGCGAGCTCGTCGGTGACCGCGCTGCTGCCGCCCGGCACGCCGGTGCCATTGACGTCGCCCCCGTCGGTGACGGCGGCCAGCAGGGTGTTGAACTGCTCGCGGCTGTGCCGCAGTTCGCCGAAGGCGCCGGCTTCGCCCTGCAGCGCCAGCTGGCTGGCCTTGGCCATCTGCTGCGACAGCGTGCGCATCTGGCCGGCGGCGGTGACGTAGGCGGTACCGAAGCTGCTGACGCGGATCTGGTAGAGCACCAGGGCCACCGTCAGGGCGGCGAAGATCAGGAACGGAGTGCGCAGCAGGCGCAGCTGCTCGGCGGCGCTCTTGCCGGCGAGGAAGGGCAGGGCGGCGCTGGCCGACGCGCCCTCGCCGGATTCGATGATCGTATCCACGTTGGTGGACGCAGCCTTGCTGCTGCCCAGCGACAGTCCCGGTAGCTTGAATGCCATTTTTTGTTTATTCAGCGGACGCGGCCCGCTGCTCCTCCAGAATGGTTTTTCACGATTGGGCGGCGTCCAGAAAACGCGGGTGATTCAGCAGTTCGGTGACCTTGAGCCGGGTCCAGGGGTTGCCGTTGGCGTCCTGCACCTGATCGCCCACCCACGGCTGCTCGGTGTCGGGGGCGGCGCTCAGGGGTTCGAAATCGTCTACCGAGCGCAGGCCGAGGGCGCGCGTCACGAGCAGCGCGCAGTTCAGGTTGTGGCGGACGCCGACGAGCAGCAGGCGGGCCTGGCCGACCGGCGCGATCGGCGTCTCGCCGTGGAAGGCCGAAAAGTCGACGACGCCGAAAAGGTTGCCGCGGACGCTGGCCAGGCCGCGGAACCAGTGCTGGGCGAGCGGCACCGGCGCCAGCGGCGGGACGGCGAGGATTTCGCCGGCTTCGGTGAGGTCGACCAGCCAGTTGCGTTTGCCG
>SSSX01000579.1 GCA_015657735.1 Zoogloeaceae bacterium | reverse complement strand
GCGCGCATACCCTCCATCAGGGCCACGGCCTGCTCCGGCCCGGCGCTCCACAGCGCGTCGACGACCGCCAGCGGGCGCCCGCCCATCGCCGCCACGTCGCTGAGATTGACCATCACCCCGCACCAGCCGGCAAACCAGGCGTCGTGGGCGACGAAGGCGTTGATGAAACCTTCGATGGCGAACAGCAGATGGCGGCCGTCGTCGCGCGGGATCACCGCGCAGTCGTCGCCGATCCACGCTTCGGCCGCATCGAAACCCTGGCGCCCCAGCGCCTGCACGACATCGGCGATGTCCTGTTTCTGGGCGATGCCCGCGTGGCTGCGCA
Source organism: Zoogloeaceae bacterium (assembly GCA_015657735.1). Classification (GTDB taxonomy): domain Bacteria; phylum Pseudomonadota; class Gammaproteobacteria; order Burkholderiales; family Rhodocyclaceae; genus Zoogloea. The sequence continues at coordinate 6,927 of SSSX01000579.1, read as the reverse complement.
GCCCGGCCAGCAGGCTGCACAGGTTTTCGGCGGCGGCCTCGTCCCGGCAAGCGGGCGTGTTCATGGCCGCCCCCTGTGCACCTCGATGCGCTGCGGCGCGTCCGGCGCAAAGCGCGGGTAGTGCTGCAGGTCGGCCTCCATCAGCACGTGGGGCTGGCCATGCAGCTCGAAATGGGTCAGGGCCTGCCAGTGCAGGCGTTCGAAGAAAACCTGGTTGCGGCCCTGCACCTGGGCCAGGAAACGCCGGCAGCCGCGGCTTGTCGCGCTGCGCACCGCCAGCTGGATCAGCGCCGCACCGAGCGCCCCGACACGCCGGAATTCGGCCGCGACGGCGAGGCGCGAGCCCTGCCATTCGTCGCCACCGACCCGATGGATACGCACGGTGCCGACCACCGGACCGGTCGCCGCGTCGCCGACGGCGCGCGCCACCAGAACGATCGCCGTCTCATCCACCGCATCGCGGTCGGAACCGGAGAACAGGCCCTGCTCGTCGCAGAACACCGCCCGGCGCAGGGCGAGTGCCTGCTCCACGGCGCGGGCATCGGCGTGTTCGATGCGGTAATGCCGCGGCAGCGCCACACGCAGATCGGCCAGGGTTGCAGGCGCGTTCATGACCGGGCCTCGTGGCTGGCCAGCGCCGAGCAGGCGCCACATTTGGCGCAGCCGGCCTTCATGTCGCTGCCCTTCAGGCCACCGGCTCCGAGCATCCCGGCCAGCGGGGCGAGCACCGACTCCATGAAGGCCGCGCTGGGGGCCGGATGGCTTTCGAGCGGCGTGCCCGAAATGGGCACGAAGGGCACGACGAAGGGATACACGCCGAGCCCGATCAGGCGCCGGCAATGCTCGAGAATGGTGTCCCGGCTGTCGCCGAGCCCGGCGAGAATGTAGGTGGACACCTGACCACGCCCGAAAACCTCGACCGCGGCGGCGAAGGCCGCGTCGTAGTAATCGAGATCGATGCGCGCCTTGCCGGGCATGAGGCGCGCCCGCAAGGCCGGCGTGAGCACCTCGAGGTGCATGCCGAGGCTGTCCACGCCGGCATCCTTGACCCGGCGGAACCACGCAAAGTCGGCGGGCGGTTCGAACTGCGCCTGCAAGGGCAGATCGACCGCCGCGCGGATCGCCTCGGCGCTCTCGCACATCATCAGCGCGCCGCGATCGGGAGTGGGCGGCGTGCCGGTGGTCATCACCATGTGGCGCACCCCGTCCAGCAGCACCGCGGCCCGCGCCACCTCGGCCAGTTGCTCCGGCGTCTTGCGCAGGATGGTGCGGCCGGCGGCCAGCGACTGGCCGATGCTGCAGAAGCGGCAGCTCTGGGTGCGGCTCTGGTAGCGGGTGCACGTTTGCAGCACGGTGGTGGCGAGCACGTCGGTGCTGTGCAGGGTGGCAATCTGCGGGTAGCGGATGCCGTCCAGGGTCTGCAGCTCGTAGAAGCGCGGACGGCGGGCGAAACGGATCGGCATCACCGGCCGGCCATTCCGGTGCAGCATGGCATGGCCGTCGGCATCCGGGCGCGAGGCGACGTAGGGCGAGGCATGGGCCTGGCCCGACAGCAGCGGGATCATGATCGGGCGCCCGTCCACCGTCACCGCGGTGTGATCGGAGGGGCCGGCCCCGCCGCGGCGGGTCTCGAAGCCGAGGTGGGCGCCGTCCAGGCGGAAACCCAGGCTTTGCAGGTCAGAGATCAGATGCGAGGACTGCGGGGCGGTCGGGGACATGGCTGGCTCCTGCGGAGTTGAAGGGAATGCCGTCATCGCCGTCGTGCGTGAGCGGGCTGCGCAGCGGCGGCTTGGCGTCGGTGTCGGCGATGACAGACAGAAGTTCCGGGCGGGCGTAGTGGCCGACCGAATCCATCATGCGTTTGCGTTTGGTGATGAGGGCCATGTCGAGGTCGGCAATCAGCATGCCCTCGCCTGCGCACAGCGGTTCGCCCAGGTAATTGCCCTCGGGGGTGACGATGGCGGTGTGGCAACCGCCACGCAGCGCGCGCTGCAGGCCGGGATCGGGGGTGATCGAGGCCACCTGCGCGTCGGTCAGCCAGCCGGTGGCGTTCACCACGAAGCAGCCCGACTCGAGGGCGTGGTGACGGATGGTCACGGCAATCTGCTCGGCGAAGATGTCGCCGACCATCGACCCGGGGAACTGGCTCGCGTGGATCTCCTCGTGCTGCGCCATCAGGGTGTAACGGGCGAGCGGGTTGTAGTGCTCCCAGCAGGCCAGCGCACCGATGCGTCCGATGCCGGTCTCGACCACCTTGAGACCGCTGCCGTCGCCCTGCCCCCACACCATGCGTTCGTGATAGGTGGGGGTGATCTTGCGCCGCTTGAGGATCAGCCGGCCTGCCTCGTCGAAGACCAGCTGCGTGTTGTAGAGCGAGCCGTGATCGCGTTCATTCACCCCGAGCACGACGACCGCCCCTGCCCGCCGCGCCGCCTCGCCCACCGCCTGGGTCACCGGGCCGGGCACGCTCACCGCCAGTTCGTACAGCCGCAGGTGGGCAGGCCCCATGCGCACTGCCGGCTCGACAAACGAAAAGTAGGGGTAGTAGGGCACGAAGGTCTCCGGAAAGACCACCATCCGGGCGCCCTTCGCGCCGGCCTCCAGAATGGCCTGGCAGACCTTGTCCACCGTGCCCGTTGCCGATTCCAGGTCGGGCGAGAGCTGCACCGCGGCAACGCGGACAATGCGTTCGGTCGTCATGCTCGTCTCCTCAGACCGGGGTCACAGGGTCCAGCTGTTGATCACGAACGCGTTGTCGCGCTTGTGCAGCAGCTGGATATCGAGCACGTCGAGCGGGCTGATGGGGCGGACGCCGGGGATCAGCGAAGGTTCACCGTGGCCGTACAGGGCCTGCAACGCAAAGCGGCAGGCGAAGACCTTGCCGCCTTCCTCGATGAACTTCGCCAGCTGCTTGTTGATCGCCAGATGCCCGGGGAAGGCCTCGTCGCCGAGACGCGGAAAGCCGCGCTGAATGCCCAGGGTCACGCCCGGGCCGTAGAGCAGCACGCTGGTATCGAAGCCCTTGCGCTGCAGACGGGTCGCCTGCAGGAGGTTGACCAGGCCGATGGAGCCTTCGAAAGCAACCGTATGAAACGTAACCAGCGCCTTCTGGCCGGGCTCGGCCTTGACGTCTTCGAAGACCTTCTCTTCGTAATCGACGAAGAAGTCACCGGCGGCATGGGGAGGATGGGTCACTGCGGGCATGTCAATTTCCTTTGAATTGGAGGTTGGGACATGCGCACCGCGACAGGGATGCATGCATTTGCGGAAGCAAGACCTGCGGTGTGCGCAGGATCACTTCAGCAAATCGCGTGCCATCAATTTACAACTATTGTATGCATGCAATTAAATATATTCTAATCATCGCGCTACACGGAAAGCATGCCCGAGCGCGCGCCGAGGCAGCGCCGCATCTCACCGCAGCGCGTGGATTTGAAGGGAAAATGATGGTGCATGCCGCACCGGCGGTGTGCATACATTGACTGCACAAAATGTATGGATCGCATCAACGACCCGGAATCCGCCCCGCCGGTTCAGGCTAGACGATCGACGAGTAGATCGCCGGCGGATGGGATAGCGCCGAGGCCGCCACCTCCAGGGAATTGACCACCTCATGCCGGCTTGCCCGCCCGCCCAGGCACACCCGTACCGCCTCGATCGCCGCCCCCGACACGAGAAACGCGTCGCTGGTCACCACACCGATTCCGCTGTTGCGCAAATGGGTCGCGAAGCTGACCCGGCTCCAGCCTTCCGGCAGCGGCAGCCAGAGGTGAAAGCCCTCCGGCGCCGCCAGATAGGGCACGTCCCTCAATGCCTCGGCGACCAGGGCCTGGCGGGCACGGGACTCCTCGCGCACGAACTCCAGCAGCCGGACGGCGGTGCCATCCTCGATCCACTGGGTAGCGACGGCCAGCGTCATCGGCGGCGGCATCACCGACACCGCCCGCATGATGGCTCCCAGGCGCGGGGCCTGCCGGGCATCCGGCAGCGCCAGATAGGCAATCCGCAAGCCGGCGCCGACCGTTTTGGACAGCGAGCCGATGTAGTAGGTGCGCTCCGGCATCAGGCTGAAAAAGCTGGGCGGCGGCGCATCGAGGAGCAGGCTGTACGGGTCGTCCTCGATGATCGTCACGGCGTGCCGACGGGCCACTTCGACCAGCGCCTCGCGGCGTGCCAGCGGAACCGTCCGCGTCGTCGGGTTGTGCAGCGTCGGATTGAGATACAGCGCCGTGGGGCGGGCGGTGCGGCACGCTTCGTCGAACGCATCCGGAAGCATCCCGTCGGCGTCGGCCGGCAGCCCCACCAGGCTCACGCCGTGCAGCGCGGCCAGCGCCTTGATGCCCGGATAGGTGATGGCGTCGCAACATATCCGCCCGCCTTCCGGCCCGGCGAGCGCCGACAGAAGGCCGTTGAGGATGGCATGGGTGCCCGGACATACCAGCAGCGTGTCGTGGCTCGCCTGCACACCGCGACGGGCCAGCCAGGCCAGGCCGGCCGCCTTGTCGTCCTCGCTGCCGCCGAAGGGGGCGTAACGCAATACCGAGACGATATCGCCACAGGCGTTCTGTGCGCCGCGCGCCATGCGCGCCAGCAATGCCGGGTCCGACGGCTCGGGCGGCAGATTCATCGACATGTCGACGATGCGCGCGCGGTTCGCGGCCTGCCGCGCGAGCGGCGCCTCGCCGCGTACAAAAGTGCCCTGCCCGACCCGCCCTTCGACCAGGCCGCGGTGACGGGCTTCGGCGTATGCCCGACTGACGGTGGTGAAGTTGAGGCCGATCTCGTGCGCCAGCAGACGCTGCGGCGGCAGCTGATCACCCGGTTTGAGCATGCCGTCCCGCAGGTCGTCGTGAATGGCGTCGGCGATCGCAATATAGGCAGGCTTGTCAGCGCTGAGGCGGGCAGGCACCCAGAATTCAGGTCGGCGCGGCATGGGAGGGCTCGGAATGTCGAAGAGCCTTGATTGTATGCATGCACCTGGCGCACGTCATCCATGCGCCGCTGGCTGTCCTGCACGATCAAATGAATCGGCGCCCGCGGGCCGGCAAGATTCCCCTTCACGCCGTGCCGCCGGCGGGCTACCTTCTCGGTCCGCTCCACCGTCTCCGCCGCTGCCCATGCCTCCCTACCTCCGCGCCCTCGGCTCCCGCAACTACCGCATCTATTTCGCCGGCCAGCTGGTGTCGCTGGCCGGCACCTGGATGCAGCAGATCGCGATGGTGTGGCTGGCCTACCGCCTGACCGGATCGGCCTTCGTGCTGGGCGTGGTGGGTTTCGCCAGCCAGATCCCGATCCTCGTGCTGGGCGCCTTCGGCGGGGTGATGACCGACCGCTTCGACCGCCGCCGCCTGCTCCTCGTCACCCAGGCCCTGTCGATGCTGCAGGCGCTGCTGCTGGCGGCGCTGGCGTGGCTCGACGCGGCGACGCCGGCCCACCTCATCGGGCTGGCCTTCGGCCTGGGCTGCATCAACGCGCTCGACGTGCCGGCCCGCCAGTCGATCGTCGTCCAGCTGGTCGGCGACCGCGACGACCTGCCCAACGCCATCGCGCTCAATTCCTTCATGATGCACGCCACCCGCTTCGTCGGACCGGCGCTGGCCGGCTGGGTTGTCGCGACCGCCGGCGAGGCCTTGTGCTTCCTGATCAACGCCGCCTCCTACCTCGCGGTGCTGGTCGCGCTGGCGGCGATCCGCCTGCCGGCGAGCCGGGCGCCGGGAACGGCCGCGTCGCCGCTGCAGGCCCTGCGCGAAGGCCTGCAATACTGCGCCGGCCACCGCCGCATCCGCTCGTCGCTGCTGCTGATCGCCGGCCTGAGCCTGCTCGCCACCCCCTACACGGTGCTGATGCCGCTGTTCGCGAAGGAAATCTTCGGCGGCGACGCGCGCCTGTATGGCCTGCTGATGGGCAGCGCCGGCGCCGGCGCGCTGCTCGGCGCGATCCTGCTGGCGAGCCGCACCGACACCGCCGGCCTGACCGCGCTGGTCGGCCGCGCCGCGCCGGCCGCCGGCCTCGCGCTGGCCGCCTTCGCGCTGTCGGGCCGGCTGTGGCTCAGCGTGCCGATCCTGGTCGGCCTCGGCTTCGCGATCCTGTTGTGCGTGGCCGGCAGCAACACGCTGATCCAGACCGCGGTGGACAACGCTTTCCGCGGCCGCGTGATGTCGCTGTTCACGATGGCCTTCCTCGGACTCGCGCCGCTCGGCAGCTTCGCCGTCGGCAGCCTCGCCCACGCCATCGGCGTGCGCCCGACGCTGGTCGCCTGCGGGCTGGCGAGCTGCGCCGCCGGGCTGGCCTACCGGCGCAGCCAGCGGGCCGGTTAAGCCGCTCCGCCCTGGCCCTGGTCCTTGCCCCCGGCCAGTTCGCGCAGCTCGCTCGGGTCGAGCAGGGAGGTGTCGCCCGCCTTGGGCAGCAGCGTCATGACGTTCGGCCCCCTGCACGACATCGCCTCGCGCAGCGACGGCAGCTCCGTCAGGCGGGGCCGGACGCGGTCGAGCGTCAGCACGCCCATCGCACAGGCATCGTAGGCCTCGTTGAGGAGCGTGAGCACGTTGGCCTCGCCGCGCCCGACCAGTTCGCGCAGGCGGCGCAGACGCGGGCGCAGCTGCGCGATGCTCAGCATGTGGCCGCGAACCTCGTCCACCTCGACGTCAGGGTCGTCGATGAACACGTCACCCTCCCGCCTGAGCACCGGGATGGCCTTGCGGATGAAGACTTCATCGCGCGGAAAGAAGGGCAGCGCCTCGGGGTAATCCTCCTCGGCCGCTTCGTCGAGGATCGAGAACTTCTCCTCGAGGAGCGCCAGGGCCTGGTCGATGGCCTTCAGGTCGCCCTGGCTGAGGTCGAAGGTGGCACGGTAGTCGTAGTCGTCGTTCATGGCGGAGCAGCTCCGGCGATCATTGGGAAGCAGGCGCGCCCACGCGGGGCGCACCG
>SSSX01000578.1 GCA_015657735.1 Zoogloeaceae bacterium | reverse complement strand
GTCGGCCTCCGCGTCATCGTGCTGGCCCCGGCCTACACACGCCCGCTGCTGCGCCTGTTGAACCGCCTGAAGGACTACGCCCTGAGCGTGGATTGCTTCGTCCTCGACTGGCTGCCGGACGACTTGGGGATGCGCTGGGAATGCGGGCAGACTCAGGATTGGATCGGCATCGGCGATCAGCTCCAACAGGAGGCAACGACGGGATGACCGCAAATCTGATCCGTGACGACATCGAATTCGGCGCCTACATGGCGAGCACGGAAGCAAACCACAAGCTCATCCCAGCCGGAGCCTATGCCGACGAAGTGGCCGACTATCTGCTGAACGGGCTCCAGCTCACAGGGGCAAAGCTGCCCTGGCGCAAGACGCATGACCTGATCCGCTTCCGCGGTGGCGAAGTGACGCTGTGGTCCGGCATGAACGGCCACGGCAAGAGCCTCGCGCTCGGTCAGGCCGCCGCCGGCTTCGTCTGCCAGCGGGAGCGGGTGTGCATCGCCAGCTTCGAGATGCGTCCGGTGGTGACGCTGGCACGGATGACGCGGCAGACGACCGGGGCCCGGCAGCCTGATCGGGATTCGGTGGTAGAGCTTCATGAAATCTGGTCGGACTGGCTGTGGCTCTACGACCAGCAGGGGCAGGTGACCGGTGAGCGGATTCTGTCGGTGATGCGATACGCGGCTCAGGAACTGCAGGTGAAGCATTTCATCCTCGACAGCTTGATGAAGTGCGGCTTGGCCGAGGACGACTACACCGGGCAGAAGCTGTTCATCGACGCGCTCTGCACGATCGCCCGTGACACGGGGATGCACATCCATCTGGTTGCCCACAGCCGCAAGGCCCGTGACGAAACGCAGGCACCGGGAAAGATGGACGTGAAGGGCTCTGGCTCGATCACCGACCAGGTCGACAACGTCGTTATCTGGTGGCGCAACAAGGCCAAGGAAAACGCCATTCAGGCCGGCGAGCCCATCGACAGCACAAAGCCTGACGCACTGATGGTGATCGACAAACAGCGCAATGGCGAGTTTGAAGGAAAGGTCGCGTTCTGGTTTGAGAAGGATTCGATGCAGTACCTCGAAACGTCCCATCAGCAGCCGGTCGACATGCTCCGTGCGGAGTTTTGGGGATGACAAAAACCAATCCTCCCCACCTTCTGGCCCCCCCTCGGCCGGGCGTGTCCGTGAATCGACGGCCTGCCGTCGGCGCGTCGATTCCGGAGTCAATCGAGAGAGCCCAAACCCGCGCCCCGCAAGGCTTTCCGCCGCTCGGCTGGGCGGTTTCCATCTTCCCGATTCCGGGCGTTCGGAGACTTCTGGATTCAATCCCGGAAATCGTGACGCCAGAATCGACCCAGGTTTAATGCTGACGAAGGCGGAAAAAATGGCACGGCAAGCACTCGACGGGCGGGATGAAGCGATGGACGCCATCCGCGCGCACCTGGCAACCCACGGCAAGGCAGGGCTTTCGGACCTCCGAGAAACCCGCTGGGGGCACGTGAATCCGAAGACGTGGTACGCGTGGGTCGCTGCCGCGAAGAGCCCCAAAGTGACCCCGCAAGCGCTGGCCGACGCACGCCGGGTTCTTGCCAGCGCAATCGATGATCCGGACGCCTTGGGGCGGGCCGTTGGTGCCGTGCTGCCAGCCATCCCTTCGCCCGCCAGCATCGCGGCGATGTCGCCCGGTGAGGCCCGCCGCAGCCTCAACCTGTTCGCGCGCTGGGAAACGCTATGGCAGGACTGCGAAATGGTGCGCGCCTACGCCGTCAAGACCACCGACGGCGGCGAATCCATTCGCCTGCTCAAGGCCTTCTGCCAGTCCATCTCAATGCGCGGGCACATCCTGCGGAGTCTGATGGAGGCTTTCGGACAGCTTTGGAGCATCCGCCGGATGCAGGACTTCCACGATGCGGTGGTCGACGAGGTGGCGAAGGAGTCGCCGGAGTGCGCGGCCCGCATCCTGGCGCGCCTGTCGGCATTGTCCGACGACTGCGGCATGACGCTCGACGCGAGGGTTTGACGATGGCCGCCATCATGATGCCGGAGTTCAAGGTGCGTCTGTTCAAGACGATGGCGCGCCGGATGGTGACGGGCGACGACGGCCGCCAGGTGCCGGCCTCTGAACGCTACTCGGGTGGCCAGCGGGTACTGGACCTGACGCCCTTTTTCGGCGACGGCAGTTCCTTGGTAACAAGCAAGAGCGTCCGGGCGCCGGCCGGCACATGGTCGATGACCGTGGTCGACCGCATGGAAGCGGACAAAATGGATTCGCTCTACGGCTTGATCGAGCCGATGGACGTGGTCGAAATCCGCATGCGTCACAATCCCGACCCGGCCTCGACAGGGGCCGAGCCGCCGGTAGTGATGCGGGGCTTCGTGTCGAGCGTGCGCCGGTCCATCTCGATGGGCGGCGAAGGGCGGCCGGTGCGGGGGGTGACCCTCTCGGGCATGGATTACGGCAAGGTGCTGGAGATGATCCAGATCCGCTACCTGCCGAATTACGTGATCGGCCAGAACCTGCTGACGGAACTGAAGCTGTTCGTGAACTATGGGGTGGAGGCGAAGCCCGACCAGCACGGCAACGAGTTCTTGCGGCAGATCATCAACAAGGTCATCAATCCTTTCATCCTTGGCCTTGCCGAGATGACGGTTTCCGTGGACTCGACCGGCAAGATTGTGACAGCCGCGGATGC
>SSSX01000577.1 GCA_015657735.1 Zoogloeaceae bacterium | reverse complement strand
GGCGCGGCGAGATAGGCCTGGCGCTGGCGCTGAAATACGGCATTCAGTTGGGCGATCGCGGCTTGGTCATCGAGGGTTGTCATTTCTTGCTCCTTTCAGGGTGAACCGGGTTGGTGGTAGCAATAGTCGGTTTCGGGGTGTCGAACAAGCATCCCCCAATGGGGGGGCCAGCGATCACGCCGGCCCGATCCTTGCAACCGGCGATCAATCGTGCAGCCGGCGATAAGGCCGGTCGCCCAACTCGGCGACGATCCGCTGTCCCAGACGGTCGGCATCCTGCAGCGACTGACGCACGCCTTCCGCCGTGACGGCAAACGGCATGTTGCCGATGAACGGGAAGGCCACGGTCGCGCCGACCACCGTGTCGACGGCGCCGGCATCGTCGCGGGCCACGCCGATCTGCCCCAGCGTGACGGGCAGGCCGACCTGCGCGAACAGTCGGCCCACCTTGTCGGCCTCGGCGACGTCCGACTCCAGCATGAGCTGCACGAGCACGCCGAACGCCACCATTTCGCCGTGCAGATAGTTGCGGTCGACCGCCTCCAGCAGCGTAAAAGCCTGCGCCACCGCGTGGGCTGCGGCGACGCCACCGCTCTCGGCGCCGAGACCGCTGAGGAGCGTGTTGGCATCGACGATGTGCTCGAGGGCGGTATTCACCTTCCTAGCCTCGACCGCTGCGACGGCCTCCACGCCATACTTGAACAGGGTCCGCGCGCACATTTCGGCCAGCGCCGCACCGGCCAGCGTGGGACGCACGCCGAACAGGCTGATGCCCGCCGGGTTCTGCTGGCAGGCGCGCGCCTCGTACCAGGTCGACATCGCATCGCCGATTCCGGCGACCAGAAAGCGGGCCGGCGCCTGGGCGATGATGTCAGTGTCGACCAGCACCAGGGCCGGGCTTTGATCGAACACTTCGTAGGACTCGGTGGCCCCTGCCGGGGTGTACAGCACCGACAGTGCCGTACAGGGTGCGTCGTTGGAGGCCAGCGTCGGCATCACGACCACCGGCACGCCCAGGCGGTGGGCGATCGATTTGCCGGCGTCGAGCGTTTTGCCGCCGCCCAGTGCGATCAGCGCGTCGACAGCTGGCCGGGATTTCAGCCAGGCGGTCTGTCCTTCGACTTCCTGCCGCGAGCATTCGCCGCCAAAAGTGGCGATGACGGTCGCGATGCCGGCGGCGTGCAGGCCATCCACCAGCCGGCGCGCCTCGTTGCGCTGGCTGCGCGCCGTGCACAGGATGGCGGCCCGCCGGACGCCGAGCTTGCCGACATAGCCGGCGGCATCGTCGATGAGACCGGCCGCCTGCACATAGCGGCCGGGAGATCCAAAAATCTGGGGCATGGAAGTCTGTCGGGGAGTCAACGGACCTCCACCGTAGTCGCAGCCCGGCCCGCCGCGCTTGACAAAATATGGCCGCCGCTTGACATGACGCGCCACCCGCCGCGGCATCCGGCGGGGAATCCCAAGGTCAATTCACGCCTCCCCCCGAACGGGGGATAAGAGTCTCGCTGGCCGGATGTTGAAATCAGCATCGACAACGACCGACACGGCATTTCCGATGCGCTCGAG
>SSSX01000576.1 GCA_015657735.1 Zoogloeaceae bacterium | reverse complement strand
CCGAAAAACGTGCCGAGCACCGGGGTCATGCCGAGCATCAGGCCGAGCGACACGTTGGTCGCCCAACCCGACATGTTGCGCGACACGATGCCGGCCAGGCGCATCATGCGCAGCCGCCCGAAGCGGTTGCCGAGCCGGTGTTCGGCGATGGCCTGGGGCAGACGGTGGTAGACCGCCCAGTTGTCCACCCAGCCGCCGACGAGGGCCGCGGCGTAGAGGATCACGCCGGTCAGCGCGGCGTAGAAGACGGTGCCGCTATCCACCGGGCTCAGCGAATGGACGACGTACTGCGCCTCGGCGGTGGTCAGGAAGGCATGCCCGCTGACGAAACGCCAGACGGTGTCGAAGGCATAGGCGCCGGTGGCGACCACCACCACGTTGGCGATGGTCGCCGCCAGCTGCGAATGGCAGATACACGCCGCGTAATCGACGATCACGTCGAGACGCTCGCTGCCCCGGCGGTCGCGGATGATCGCCGCAAAGGTCGCCGCCGTCATCGCCGGCTGCTTGGTGGCGAGGATCAGCCCGAAGGCCTGCAGCAGCAGAAAACTCACCGCGTAATTGAGCCCCGAGCCGAGACCTTCGATGAACAACGCGAGGCCGGCGCCGGCGATGGCCATCTTCATCGCCGCCGTGCCGACCGTCAGCAGGCCGCCGCCCGCCGCCGCCAGCCAGATGTGGCGGTAGTCGGCGGACGTGTCGGCGATGTAGTGCTCGCCGGTCTTGCCGGCCCGGTCGACGATGCGCCGCTGCAGGCGCTGCAGGTTGGCGCGCACCAGATGGCGCAGGCTGCCGCTGTCGTGGGCGGCAAGGACGAGTTGCTGCACGAGCAGCAGCACCGGCGCCGGCGAGCCGGGTTCGGCCGCCATCACGCCGGCGATGCTTTCCAGCCGCGTCAGGCAGCGGTCGAGCACGTCCAGGCCATAGACGATGTCGACGCTGATCCCTTCCGATTCGAGCCGATGGGAGATGAGCTGCATCTCGTCGCGGCAGGCCCGCAGATCGTGCTGCCAGGCTTCGAGCAGCGGGCCCGACACGCGCCCCTGCTCCCAGGCGCACAGCAGGTTTTCGCCGCTGTCGGCGAGGCGCCGGAACGGCGAGCGGGCCACCGGCCCGGGTTCGCTGCGGGTGCGCAGCTTGAGGGACAGGCCCTGACCCTGGACCCGCGCCAGCAGCAGGCGGAAGCCGTCGGCCATGGCCTGCCGCAACGCCCTGCCCATATCGGGCTGGTCGGCCGGGAACAGCAGCCCGACGGCCCGCTGGAAAGTGGACGGCTGCAGGCCGCGGATCAGCGTCAGGCCCTGCTCGCGCTGGAAGCTGCGGCGCATCAGGTGGGACAGGTCGTGGTCGTCGCGCGGCGAGGGAATCAGCTTGGCCGTCAGGCGATCGCCGAATTCGGACAGAAAGCCCCGGTCGCTCGGGATGCCGACCTCGCCGAACAGGTTGGCGCCGTCGGTCTCGTCGAGGATCGCGCGGATCGCCTGGCGCACCGCCGCAGCCAGATCGGGATGCGCGGCCAGCACGTCCATCAGCACCGCGAAACGCTGCGTCGCCGGGCCGTGGACGTCGGCCGAGTCGATATATACGTCGCTCCATAGCGCTCCGCCGGCGAGCCAGTCCATCAGCGCCCGCCAGGCGTCGAGACGGTCCGGCAAATCGGCGGCGGAGATCAGCACATCGAGGCGCGCCGCCAGCCTGGGCAGATCGCGCTGGCTCTGGCGCAGTGGGGGTAGTGCGGCGTGGATGCACGCCAGCAGGGCTTCGCGGGAAAAATCCGCGGTCAGGGTCGAAGTATTCTGCATACCCGGATTATGACCGGCAGCCGCGGATTTGGTTCGACGCGCGGCGCCGCCGCCCACTGCCGGCCGCGCCGGTTTACCATCGCCTCATGCTGCCGATCCTCTTCCGCGACGAGCACCTCGTTGCCATCCACAAGCCCGCCGGCCTGCTCGTCCACCGCAGCGAACTCGACCGTCACGAAACCCGCTTCGCCGTGCAATTGCTGCGCGACCAGCTCGGCCGCCACGTCTTCCCGGCCCATCGCCTCGACCGCGGCACCTCCGGCGTGCTGCTGTTCGCGCTCGACCGCGACAGCGCGCGCCAGCTCGGCGGCCAGTTCGAACGCCAGGAAGTGGCCAAGACCT
>SSSX01000575.1 GCA_015657735.1 Zoogloeaceae bacterium | reverse complement strand
GCGAAGGCCCCGCAGCCCGCGGCGCCCCACAGCCAGCCCAGCGTGGTCGCATCGCCGGCAAACACGTCGCGGGCAAAGATCGGCAGCAGCACCGCGTAGGACGAGGCGGTGAGATTGAGGGCGATCAGCGTGAAGATCAGCATGCGCACCGGCCAGGTGTGCCACGCGTAGGCCAGCCCCTCGCGGAACACCTCGCCCATCGAGCCGCTGGCGCGTGGCGGCTCGCCGCCCTTGATGAAGAGCAGACCGGCGATCAGGGCCAGGAAGGACAGGCCGTTGATCGCGAAGCACGCTGCCTCCGACGTCAGGCCGAGCAGCAGGCCGGCCAGCGGCGGCCCGACGAAGCGCCCCGAATTGAACAGCATCGCGTTGAGCGCCAGCGCATTGGGCAGATCTTCGCGCTGCCCGACGAAGCTGCCGATCAGCGACTGGCGCAGCGGCGTGTCGAAGCTGTTGAGGAGGCCCAGCGACAGCGACATGAGAACGATCAGCGTGGTGCCGATCATATCGAACCAGGTCAGGCCGGCCAGCAGCAAAGCCTGCACGGCCAGCAGCGACTGCACGCCGATCAGGCAGCGGCGCTTGTTCTGCCGGTCGATCCAGGCGCCGGCGAAAGGCCCGACGACGAGCTGCGGAACCAGCGCGCAGAACGCCGTCACGCCCAGCAGCGCCGCCGAACCGGTAAGCCGGTAGACCAGCCACGACAGCGACACCTGCTGGATCCACGAGCCGAGGATGGAAACCGCCTGCCCCACGAAATACAGCCGGAAGTTGCGGTGGGCGAGCGCCCGCATCGAGGCAGGCAGGCGGGTGGCGGGGTGCTCCGGCGGGGTCATGGAAGGCGTGGGCTGAAGGCGGTTGGCAAGGGTAGTCGAAACGGTGGCGGGGGCAAAACGGATCGGCGCCGCGCGGGCCGCGACGGCATCAGGCCTGACGACGCGGCGGCCAGACCCGGTTGAGCACGAAGATCGCGCTACCCAGGGCGACCGAACACATCGACATCGGCACCATGCTGCCGTCGAAGCTGGCGGCCACCACCAGTCCGGCGGCCATCGCGCACACCATCATGACGCAGCCCGACAACCCGGAAGCGGCGCCGGCGCGGGCCGGGAACGGACGCGTCGAGCCGGCCTGGGCGCACGGCATGTTGATGCCGTGGGCGAACATCACCATGAACTGGGCCAGCACCACCGTGCTCCAGTGATGCAGGCCGAGCGCCACCAGCACACCGAATCCCAGCCCCGAGCCCAGCGCCAGCCACGCCCCGACGCGCAGCGCCGCCTCGACACCGCGCCGGACGATCAGGCGCTGGCAGACCATGGTGCCGCCGAGATAGCCGCACACCGCCAGCGAAAAACAGTAGCCGAAATAATGCGGCGGCAGCTTGAGAACCGAGATCAGCACCTGCGCCGATCCGGACAGGAACACAAAAAGCGACGCGTAGGACAAGGCGCCGGGCAGCGCGTAGGCCCAGAACATCGGCGCCCGGGCAATTTCGGCGTACCCCGCCAGCACGTACGACGGGCGCAGCGCATCGCCATTCTGCCCCGGCAGAGTCTCGGGCAGATGCACCCAGACCAGCGCCAGCAGGATCGCGCTGAACAGCGCCAGCGCGACGAACACCGCCGGCCAGCCGAACCAGGTTTGCAGATAGCCGGCCAGGATGGGACCGAACAGCGGCCCCAGCGACAGGATCGTGCTGGCCCTGGCCATCACATGGGCGCCCTCGGCGAGCGTGAAGGCATCGCGGATGATGGAGCGGGCAACCACCACCGCGGTGCAGCACCCGACGGCCTCGACGACGCGGCCGGCCACCAGCATGGCCATCGAATCGGCGATCGCGCACACCCCGCTCGCCCCGCCAAACAGCAGCACCCCGACCAGCAGCGCCGGCCGCCGGCCGAAGTGGTCCGTCAGCGGGCCGACCGCCAGCTGGGCCAATCCGAAGCCCAGCGCGAAGAAGGTCAGCGTGTCCTGCAGTTGCGCCGGCGAGGCCGAAAAAGCCACCCCGATCGCCGGCAGCGAAGCCAGGTAGAAGTCGGTGGCCAGCGGCTGCAGCATCAGGCTGAAGGCGATGATCCACAACAACGCACCCAGCCCGTCCGCGATCAGCCGTGGCGCGCCATTCAGTTGTCCGGTTGTTGTCATGCGAATCGACCGTCCGGGGACGCGCGCCTTTCCATTGATTTTCCGTTTTTTAGTTGCGTACGCAACTTTATAGACAGGCCGGAAGGCGGTCAATAGAATCTTCACAAATCAAAAAAATCGTACATATAAATAAACTTGCGTGAATTTTCGAGCCTCAACGGCTTTTCACAAACGCCAGGATTATGGTTGTAACTGCAACCATAATCTCCTACACTGGGTAGCAGTTGATACGGCCCCGCACACCATGCCCTCACCTCAATACACGACCGCGGCGCAGAAGAAGGCACGTTTCGCGATGTCGCTCGACCGCTCCTTCACCTACCGACTTCACCTTCTGAGCAAACTGACCGACCGGGTCAGCCAGCACGCTTACCGGGAAGAAACCGGACTATCGATCAGCGACGGCCGCTGCCTGGCCACGATCGGCAGCTTCGAACCGCTGTCGATCATGGATCTCGCCCTTCAGGCCAACCTCAACAAGGGTCAGGCCAGTCGGGCCGCCCAGGCGCTGGTCGACCTGGGCTACGTCAGCAAGGAAGACCGCCCCGACGACGGTCGTGGCGTCGTGCTGACGCTCACGCCAGCCGGACGCGGAATGTGGGAACGCACGATGGACGTGATCCGCCAGCGCAACGAACAGATCTGCAGTTGCCTCAACCCGAACGAACGGCAAACCCTCAGCGCCCTCCTCGACCGGCTCATCGAGCACGCGCGCCAGCCCTGATCCAGCCTGCCCCACCTGCCCCTACCTGCCCCACTCCAGCCGGACGACGCGCGATGCACACGCCCACCCGCACCCCCCGTCACTCGATCTATTACACCTACCGGGTGTTCGCCCCGTGGCTGCCGTCCGCCCATCCGGCCCAGACGCGCCAGAAGGCGGTGATCGTCGGCGCCGGCCCGGCCGGCATGGTCGCGGCGATGGAGCTTGCGCGGCACGGGGTGCCCTGCGTGGTGCTGAATGCCGAACTGCAGGTTTCGCAGGGCAGCCGTGCGATTGTGTTCACGCGGCGCTCGATGGAAATCCTGCAACAGTTCGGCGTCGCCGACCGCATCACCGCAAACGGTCTGCCGTGGCGTTTCGGCAACTCGTTTTACCGCGGCCAGCGCGTCTTCCGCATGGAAGCGCCGCACGACCAGGACGACCGTTTCTTCCCGATGATCAACCTGCAGCAGCAGTACCTCGAGGAATACATGCTCGACGCACTGCTGGCCAACCCGCTGATCGACTTCCGCTGGGGCAACAAGGTCACCGCGGTCGAACAGCGCGACGGCTGCGCCCGGCTCGACATCGACACGCCCGAAGGCAGCTACATGCTCGACGCCGACTGGGTCGTCGCCGCCGACGGCGGGCGCTCGGGCATCCGCGCGGCGCTCAAGCTGCAGATGGAAGGCGCCTCCTACGAAGGCTTGTTCGTAATCGCCGACATCCGGATCGACCTGCCGCTGCCCACCGAGCGGCTGGCCTTCTTCGATCCCGACTGGAATCCCGGCAACACCATCCTGATGCACCGCGAGCCGCACGGCATCTGGCGTGTCGACTACCAGCTGCCGGCCGGCGAAAGCCCCGACGCTGCGCTGCGCCCCGAATCCCTGCGGGCGCGCATCGACGCCCAGCTGGCGATGATCGGCCACGCCGGCACGCCGTGGGAAATGGACTGGTGTTCGGTCTATTCGGCCCGCGCGCTGACCCTGCCCGACTACGTGCACGGCAACATCCTCTTCACCGGCGACGCCGCCCATCTGCTGCCGATCTTCGGGGTGCGCGGCGCCAATACCGGCTTCCAGGACGCGCAGTCGCTGGGCTGGCAGCTGGCCTTCGTAATCAAGGGTCTGGCCGGCACCGCGCTGCTCGCCAACCACAGCGCCGAACGCGTCGGCGCCGCCCGCGAAATCATCGACGAAGCCGGCAAGAGCACGCGCTTCATGACGCCGCCGACCCACGGCTTCCAGCTCCTGCGCGATGCGGTGCTGTCGCTGTCGCTGAGCCAGCAATTCGTGCGCCCGCTGTATCACTGGCGCACCTCGCGCCCCCACGAATACACCCGCTCGGCGCTCAACAGCCACGGCGACGACAACGCGCTGTTCAAGGCCGGCCCGGCGCATGGCGCGCCACCGCAGAACGTCCGCCTCGGCGCCGACGACTTCCTGCTCGATCACCTCGGCGGCGGCTTCGACCTGCTCTATTTCAGCGCCGCGGCCGCCGTTCCTGAAGCGCTGCAGCAGGTGGTGGCCGACGCCCGCGCCCGCGGCATCCCGCTCCACGTCATTGCCATCGGCGCGGCGCAACCGGTGGCGGGCGCCGACCAGACCCTGCCCGACACCGACGGCCACTGCCGCCGGCGCTACGGCGTGGCAGCCAGCGGCGGCGCCTACCTGCTGCGCCCCGACCAGCACATCTGCGCGCGCTGGCTCACGCTGGACGCCACCCGCCTGCAAGCCGCCCTCAACACCGCGCTGCCCCGCTAAGGAAACCCCATGACTGCGCCCGCCTCCATCAGCATTCCCGACCTCGAGACGGTCTACGACCACCTCGCCACCGCCATCGACCGGGCCGGGCCGCAAAAGACCGAGCTGTTCCTCGTCAAGCTGGCCCTCCTCAACGCCAACGCGCTGGGCGATGCCGGCCTGTTCCTGCAGAACATACACGCCGCGCTGCAGGATCTTTGACCCCGCCCCCACCTGCGCCAGCCCGAGGATGATCCACGATGAAGCTCTACACCTATTTCCGCAGCTCCGCCGCCTATCGCGTGCGCATCGCGCTCAACCTCAAGGGGATAGACGCCGAGCAGATACCGGTGCACCTCGTGCGCCACGGCGGCGAGCAGCGTTTGCCCGATTACCTCGCCCTCAACCCGGCCGGCCTCGTGCCGACCCTGGTCGACGACGATCTGGTGCTGCCCCAGTCGCTGGCGATCATCGAATACCTCGACGAGATCCAGCCCGAACTCCCGCTGCTGCCCGGCCCGCCCGCCGAGCGGGCGCGCATCCGCGCCATCGCCAGCGCCATCGCCTGTGACATCCACCCGATCAGCAATCTGCGCGTCCTGCAATACCTGCAGCGCGAACTGGGTATCAGCGACGAGCAGAAGAACGCGTGGTACCGCCACTGGACAGGCGTCGGCTTGGCGGCGGTCGAAACCCTGCTCGCCACCTCGCCGGCCACCGGCGATTTCTGCCACGGCGCGCAGCCCACCCTCGCCGACTGTTGCCTCGTGCCACAGGTGTTCAACGCCCGGCGTTTCAATTGCGATCTGTCGGCGATGCCGAACATCCTGCGCATCGTCGGCAACTGCGATGCCATCGAGGCCTTCCAGCGCGCCGCACCCGGTCGCCAGCCCGACGCCGAATAGCGTCCGGCGCCGGCCAAGCGGCCCGCTCGAAAGCACAACGGGCCGATCGACTTTCGCCGACCGGCCCGTTGCACTTTTCGCAGTCTTTGCGGCGACGAGCTGTCTCGTGCTCCGCCGCCGCAGTCAGGTGTCGCTTACAGCGGGGTCACCAGCTTGAACCACAGCTTGTCGCCCTGGAAGCGGTTCTCGACCATCGTTTCATGCTGCCACTGGCCGATGAGCATCGTGCCGGTCTTGGTCGTGTACTTCACGCTGGGGCCGAAGGCGAACACCTGCCCCTTGCGGCCGGCGGAGATCAGCCCCGGCACGTCGGGCGTCGTCGCACCGTTGAACTTGTCGTTGGTGATCTGCTTCAGGTAGTAGCCGCTGATACCGAAGGCCCAGTTGTCGATATGCTTGCCGACCAGGTAATCCATGTGGAACTCGTCACCGGACTGGTACTTGCCATTCACACCATTGAAGACGGATTCCTTGTTCTTCGTCTTGATGTTGTACATCAACTTGGCCGATACCTCCCAGCCGCCCTTCGGCAGCCAGGTCACCGCGTAGATCGGCTCGAAGCTGTAGTAGTTGGTACCGATGCTGGTGCGCGGATCGTTGCGGTCGTAGGCACCGGTCGGCAGGTTGAAGTCGAGGCCGAAAGCGGTGTGCAGCTCGGGGCTGTGGTGCCACGACAGGATGAACGGATCGAGGGTGATGTCGCCGAGGCCGAACTTGCTCGACGCACCGACGGTGCCGGGCAGGTTGCCGACGTTCTGATGGACGATCGGCAGGATCGCGTGCATCGACCAGTTGGCGCCGAGAATCTTGGTTTCGGTGACGTGCACCAGGCGCAGCGCGTCGAAAACGGCGTCGACCCGCGGCGTGGTGTTGTTGGTTGCCGGGTGGCTGACCTTGTTGCCGTCGCCGTCCTGCAGCTTGCCGCCGTAGTAGCCGAAGTAGTTCAGGAAGTAGGTTCCCGGCGGCGGCAGCGCGCCGGCGTACCAGTTCTCGGCGCCGTTGGGATACTGGTCGCCGCCTTCCTTGGCCTGGGCGACACCGGCAGCCAGGAACAGGCTGCCCACGAGTAGTGCGATGGATGACTTCTTCATTTTTCCCCTCCTTGCGGATTCTTTTGAACGATTATTGTTTACTGCGTACTGCTCCACCGCTCCCAGCAAGCGGAAAACGGTGTCCTGCAACTCAACGACCCAGATCTTTGGCCGTCTTTCCAGCGATGCCCCAGTTGGTTTTCGGGACTTCGGTAATCCACGCGCGAACCTTGTCCATCGGCGCGTCGAGCGCCTCGACGAGAGCCTGGCAGACCAGCGCGATGAGGTTGCGCAACTGCTCTTCGGTACGGCCTTCCATCAGGAAAAGCTGCGCAAAGGGCGCGTTGTTGTAATCGAGTTCTGCCACCGGCGAACCACCGATGCCGTAATCGGTGGTCGGCAGCGCGTGAATCCACACCCGCACATTCGGCCGCGGCGCGCCGACGGCGTCCTGGATCGCCTGGGTGACCTTTTCGATGAGGACGCGCTTCTGCTCGGCGCTGTGACCCTCGGTAACGTGAATCTGTGCAAACGGCATGTCAGTCCTTTCGTCGTGCAAAAACGGGGCGCCGCGGCGCCCCGGACACCACTCAGACAGCGAGGCCGCGGGCCTTGGCCATCGTGATCGCCGTATCCTCGATCATGTCCTCCTGCCCGCCGACCATGCCGCGGCGGCCCAGTTCGACCAGGATGTCGCGCGCCGGCACGCCGTACTTCTTGGCGGCGCGCTTGGCGAAGAG
>SSSX01000574.1 GCA_015657735.1 Zoogloeaceae bacterium | reverse complement strand
GACGCCGGCCGTGCGGTAGGCCGACACAGCCCGCTGCCAGACCTCCGGCGCCAGCTCCTGGTAATCGAAGGCCACCCATTTCATCTCACCGGCGGCGGCCCGCACGCTGCGCAGCAGCATCTCGGTACGCAGCGGGTCGGCCTGGTCGATGAAGAAGTCGCCGGCGAGGCCGCCCAGCACCAGATCGTAGGCTCGCCCCAGGCTGGCGTAGAAATCCCGCCCGAGCGCCTTGTAGCGCACGCTGCGCGAACCGAACACGTTGGACAGGTAGAGGCCCGACGCCTGGCGCAGCTGGGGCTGGGCCGCCTCGTCGAGCACGGCGACGAGGCGCGCCAGATCGGGCAGCGGAACATCGCCGTCGAAATGGAAGGAATCGAGCCAGCGGATCAGTTCGACGATGGCCGTCGGCGCGGCATTGGTGGCGATCTCGGTAAGCGTCCGGCCCAGCGTCTCCGGCTGCAGGAGCGGATGCGGACTGTGGACCACCGGGCCTGCTGCCATAGCTCCCTCCACGCCTCCCTTTGCGCGCATCGAAACGATTTTTGACGATCAAGCATGTTAGCACAAAGGTCTTTCCCCGCCCTTCGCGGCCGCCGTCGGTGGAAAGCCCGGATTCCTCGAAACGCGTTTTCGCGGCTACACTTCGATCTTTTTTGCGCGGCCCCCAATGCGTCAGTACCTCGAACTCATGCGCCACGTGGCGGAACGCGGCCACCGCAAGGACGACCGCACCGGCACCGGCACCCTCTCCGTCTTCGGCTGGCAGATGCGCTTCGATCTCGCCGAAGGCTTCCCGCTGCTCACCACCAAGAAGCTCCACACCCGCTCGATCATCCACGAGCTGCTGTGGTTTCTGCGCGGCGACACCAACATCCAGTACCTCAAGGACAACAAGGTTTCGATCTGGGACGAATGGGCCGACGACAACGGCGAGCTCGGCCCGGTCTATGGCAAGCAGTGGCGCCGCTGGGAAACCCCGGACGGGCGCAGCATCGACCAGATCGCCCAGCTCATCGAAGCGCTGAAGAAGAACCCCGACTCGCGCCGCCACATCGTGTCGGCCTGGAATCCGTCCGACGTTGACCGCATGGCGCTACCGCCGTGCCACGCGCTGTTCCAGTTCTACGTGGCCGGCGGGCGGCTGTCGTGCCAGCTCTACCAGCGCAGCGCCGACATCTTCCTCGGCGTGCCGTTCAACATCGCCAGCTACGCGCTGCTGACGATGATGGTGGCCCAGGTCTGCGGCTACGAGGCCGGCGATTTCGTGTGGACCGGCGGCGACTGCCATCTTTACGTCAACCATCTCGAGCAGACGCAGCTGCAGCTCGCCCGCGCGCCGCGCGCGCTGCCGACGATGCGGATCAACCCCGAGGTGAAGGACATCTTCGCCTTCAAGATCGAGGATTTCACGCTCGAAGGCTACGATCCGCTGCCCCACATTGCGGCGCCGGTGGCGGTATGAGCAAGCCCGTGCTGGTGCTGATCGCCGCGCTCGCCCGCAACCGCGTGATCGGCATCGACAACCGCATGCCGTGGCATCTGCCGGAAGACATGAAGTTCTTCCGCGAAACGACCCGCGGCCGGCCGGTGATCATGGGCCGCAAGACGTGGGAATCACTGCCCGACGCGTTCCGCCCGCTGCCGGGACGGCTCAACATCGTCGTCAGCCGCAATGCCGGCTTGCAGGCGACCGGCGCAACGGTGGTCGGCAGCCTGCCCGAAGCCCTGGCTGCGGCCGGCGCTGCGGAGGTCGTCTTCGTGATCGGCGGCGCCGAACTGTTCCGCCAGACCCTGCCGCTGGCCGACCGCCTGCTGTTGACCGAAGTCGACCAGGATTTCGACGGCGACGCGTTCTTCCCGGACTTCGACCGGACGGCGTGGCTGGAGGTCAGCCGCGAGGCGCAGGTCGCTGCATCGGGCCTGCCCTTCGCCTTCGTGCGCTACGAGCGACGCTGAGCCATCCAGCCCCGTCCACGAAAAACGCCGCGACAGTCCGCGGCGTTTTTCATGGGGCGAGCGCCGGAATCAGCCCCGGACGCAATCGACGAAATAGTGGATGCGACCGTCGCGCATTTCCTTCACGAGGCCATGCACGTCGGTCTCAAAGCCCGGGAAGCGCTCGTTGAATTCGCGGGCGAACTGCAGGTAGCGGACCACCGTGCGGTTGAAGCGCTCACCCGGGATCAGCAGCGGAATGCCCGGCGGATAGGGGGTGAGCAGCACGCTGGTGACGCGGCCTTCGAGTTCGTCGATGGCGACCCGTTCGATCTCGCGGTGGGCCATCTTGGCAAAGGCGTCGGCCGGCTTCATCGCCGGGACCATGTCGGAGAGATACATCTCGGTGGTCAGGCGGGCCACGTCGTTGGCGCGATAGACAGCGTGGATGTCGCGGCACAGGTCGCGCAGGCCGACGCGCTCGTAGCGCGGGTTCTTCTGGACGAACTCGGGCAGCACTTTCCAGAGCGGGTGGTTCTTGTCGTAGTCGTCCTTGAACTGCTGCAGCTCGGTCACCATGCTGTTCCAGCGGCC
This sequence comes from Zoogloeaceae bacterium, assembly GCA_015657735.1. Lineage (GTDB taxonomy): Bacteria > Pseudomonadota > Gammaproteobacteria > Burkholderiales > Rhodocyclaceae > Zoogloea. Next base: position 7,911 of record SSSX01000574.1, on the reverse strand, counting down.
CTTGGTGATGCCGATGGTGAACATGATGAAGAAGGAGTAGAGCCCGCACTTCTCGACGATCACGCCGTGCTCGGCCAGATATTTGGTGACGATGGCCGCCGGGATGCCGCGCTCGGCGAATTCGCCATCGACGTCGAGGCCCGGGGTGATGATCGTGGCCTTGATCGGGTCGAGCATGTTGAAGCCTTCGGCGAGGTCGCCGAAGCCGTGCCAGCGCTCGCCGGGCTTGAGCATCCAGGCTTCGCGTTCCTCGATGCCCTCTTCGGACAGATCGTCCGGCCCCCACACCTTGAACCACCAGTCGCCGCCCCACTCCTCATCCACCTTGCGCATCGCGCGGCGGAAGTCGAGGGCTTCGGCGATCGATTCCTCGACCAGCGCGGTGCCGCCCGGCTCTTCCATCATCGCCGCGGCGACGTCGCACGAGGCGATGATCGCGTACTGCGGGCTGGTCGAGGTGTGCATCAGATAGGCTTCGTTGAACACGTCGCGATCCAGATGGCTGTTCTCGGCGTCCTGCACCAGGATCTGCGAGGCCTGCGACAGGCCGGCCAGCAGCTTGTGGGTGGACTGGGTCGAGAAGATCATCGATTCCCTGCAGCGCGGGCGGTCGGCGCCGATGGCGTGGTAATCGCCGTAGAAATCGTGGAAAGCCGCGTGAGGCAGCCAGGCTTCGTCGAAATGCAGGGTGTCGATCCGGCCGTCGAGCTCGTCCTTGATCGCCTCGACGTTGTAGAGCACGCCGTCGTAGGTGGACTGGGTGATCGTCAGCACCCGCGGCTTGGCGGTCTTGTCGGCAATGAAGGGGTTGGCGCCGATCTTGCGCTGGATGCTTTCCCAGTCGAACTCGCTGCGCGGGATCGGGCCGATGATGCCGAAGTTGTTGCGGGTCGGCATCAGGAAGACCGGGATCGCACCGGTCATCATGATGGCGTGGAGGATCGACTTGTGACAGTTGCGGTCGACCACCACGATGTCGCCCGGCGCCACGGTCGAATGCCAGACGATCTTGTTGGACGTGGACGTGCCGTTGGTGACGAAGTACAGGTGGTCGCAGTTGAAGATGCGCGCGGCGTTGCGCTCGGATGCGGCCACCGGGCCGGTGTGGTCGAGCAGCTGGCCGAGTTCCTCGACCGCGTTGCAGACGTCGGCGCGCAGCATGTTCTCGCCGAAAAACTGGTGGAACATCTGCCCGACCGGGCTCTTGAGAAAGGCCACGCCGCCGGAATGGCCGGGGCAGTGCCACGAGTAGGAGCCGTCGGAGGCGTAGTGGGTCAGCGCGCGGAAGAACGGCGGCGGCAGGGATTCGAGGTAGGCCTTGGCCTCGCGCACCACGTTGCGGGCGATGAACTCCGGCGTGTCCTCGTACATGTGGATGAAGCCGTGCAGTTCGCGCAGCACGTCGTTGGGGATGTGGCGCGAGGTGCGGGTTTCGCCGTGCAGAAAGATCGGGATGTCGGCGTTGCGCATCCGGATCTCGCTGACGAAGGCGCGCAGGTCGGCGATAGCCTTTTCGGCCGCCTCGGGCGACGAGAACTCCTCGTCGTCGATCGACAGGATGAAGGCCGAACCGCGGCTCTGCTGCTGCGCGAAGGACGACATGTCGCCGTAGCTGGTCACCCCCAGCACCTGCAGGCCTTCCTTCTCGATGGCTTCCGCCAGGGCGCGGATGCCCAGCCCGGACGTGTTTTCCGAACGGAAGTCCTCGTCGATGACGATGACCGGAAAATTGAAGCGCATGCTCGACTCCTCGATGCCCGTCGTCGCGACGCGGGCAGGTCAACAAAAAGCTTTGGGCGGACTCGCGCGCCAGCGCGGAATCCGCCCGATGTTCACACTCTAACGTGCAAGTATTTCAGATTTTCGGCAGCGTGACGCCGGTCTGACCCAGATATTTGCCGCCCCGGTCCTTGTACGACGTGGCGCAGGTTTCGTCGGACTCGAAGAACAGCATCTGGGCGACGCCTTCGTTGGCGTAAATCTTGGCCGGCAGCGGCGTGGTGTTGGAGAACTCCAGCGTCACGTGGCCTTCCCACTCCGGCTCGAGCGGCGTCACATTGACGATGATGCCGCAGCGCGCGTAGGTGGATTTGCCCAGGCAGACCGTCAGCACGCTGCGCGGGATGCGGAAATATTCGACGGTGCGGGCCAGCGCGAAGGAGTTCGGCGGAATGATGCACACGTCGCCGGTAAAGTCGACGAAGTTGCGCTCGTCGAAGTTCTTCGGATCGACGATGGTCGAATTGATGTTGGTGAAGATCTTGAACTCGTTGGCCACGCGCACGTCGTAGCCGTAGCTCGAGGTGCCGTAGGAAACGATCTTGCCGCCGTCGTTCTGGCGCACCAGCTCGGGGGCAAAGGGTTCGATCATCTTCGCATCGCCTTCCGCCATGCGGCGAATCCACTTGTCCGACTTGATGCTCACGCTGGCCGCCTCTGCACAAAAGCTCGCATTCTACAACGTGGCCGGCACGCGGTGCGCCGGGCCGGCCTCATTCCTTCGGCTTGGCGCCGGCGTCGGCGGCTTTGGTCTTGTCCGGCGCGTCGTCCTTCATCACGTCGTAAATCCCCTTGCCGACCTTGAACGGCACCTTGACGACCTCGACGCCCACATCCACCGCGGCGCCGACCACGGTTCCGACGACGCAGCCCGACAGGCCCAGGCTCGCCCCGGCCAGCAGCCCGGCCGCGAGGCAGCGACCCAGCCGGCTCACGTGTTCTGCACCACGATGTTGGGAAACTTGTGGCTCATGTCCTTGGCGCGCTCGGCCACCGTGATCGCCACGCGGCGGGCGATGCCCTTGTAGATCTCGGCGACACGGCCGTCCGGGTCGGCGACCACGGTCGGCACGCCGCGGTCCACTTCCTGGCGGATCTGGATGTCGAGCGGCAGCGCGCCGAGGAAGGGCACGCCGTAGTCCTTGCACATCGCCTCGCCACCGCCGGTGCCGAAGATGTGCTCCTCGTGGCCGCACTTGGAGCAGATGTGGATGCTCATGTTCTCGACGATGCCGATGATCGGCACGCCGACCTTCTCGAACATCTTGAGGCCCTTGCGGGCATCGAGCAGGGCGATGTCCTGCGGCGTGGTGACGATCACCGCACCGGTCACCGGCACCGTCTGCGACAGCGTCAGCTGGATGTCGCCGGTCCCCGGCGGCATGTCGATGATCAGGTAGTCCAGCTCCTGCCAGTTGGTTTCCTTCAGCAGCTGGTTGAGGGCCTGGGTGGCCATCGGGCCGCGCCACACCATCGGCGTTTCGACGTCGACGAGGAAGCCGATCGACATCACCTGCAGGCCGTGGGCCAGCAGCGGCTCCATGGTCTTGCCGTCGTGCGACTCGGGCCGCTCGCCGCCGATGCCGAGCATCTGGGGCTGCGACGGACCGTAGATGTCGGCGTCGAGGATGCCCACCGAGGCGCCCTCGGCAGCCAGCGCCAGCGCCAGATTGACCGCCGTCGTGCTCTTGCCGACGCCGCCCTTGCCGGACGCCACGGCGATGATGTTCTTGACCCCCGGCAGCAGTTTGACGCCCTGCTGCACCGCGTGGGCGACGATCCTGGTGAACACGTTGGCGCTCACGTTGCCGACGCCCGGCACGGCCCTGACCTGGGCGATCACGGCCTGGCGGATCGCGTCGACCTGCGTCCGCGCCGGGTAGCCCAGCTCGATGTCGAAGGACACGTCGGCGCCGCTGATGCGCAGGTTTTTCAGCGCGCGGGACGAGACGTAATCCTTGCCGGTGTTGGGGTCGGCAAACTGCCGGAGGCTGTCGAGGACGCTTTGTTCGGTGAGGCTCATGGTGTCGGGGGCCGGCGTGCGGCGAAAAAAGGAAAACATGAGGTGAAACCGGAGAGTGTCAAACCTGAGTAATTTACTCCAGTTTACCGAAAACCCGGCCGCTCCGCGATGGCCGAATCGCTTTGCTAGAATGCCGGATTCAGAACCTCCACGCTCCAGGCCCTGCCCATGACTTCCCCGCGCAAGATCCTCGTCACCAACGCCCTGCCCTACGCCAACGGCGACATCCACCTCGGCCATCTGGTGGGCTACATCCAGGCCGACATCTGGGTGCGTTACCAGCGCATGCGCGGCAACACGGTGCATTACGTCTGCGCGGACGACACCCACGGCACGCCGGTGATGCTGCGCGCCGAGAAGGAAGGCCTGACTCCCGAACAGCTCATCGACCGCGTGCACGGCGAACACAGCCGCGACTTCCGCGATTTCGGCGTGGCCTTCGACAACTACCACTCCACCCACAGCCCCGAGAACCGCGGGTACGCCGAGGACATCTACACCCGCCTGCGCGACGGCGCCAGGCTCATCGACACCCGCGCCATCGAGCAGTTCTACGACCCGGTCAAGGAGATGTTCCTGCCCGACCGCTTCATCAAGGGCGAATGCCCCAAGTGCGGCGCGGCCGACCAGTACGGCGACAACTGCGAAGCGTGCGGCGCCGCCTACGCTCCGACCGAACTCAAGAATCCCTACTCGGCCGTCTCCGGCGCCAAGCCGGTGCTGAAAACCTCCGAGCACTACTTCTTCCGCCTGTCCGACCCGAAGGCCGTCGAATTCCTGCGCGACTGGACCCGCGGCACCACGCCCGACGGCGCACGCCGCCTGCAGCTCGAGGCCGCCAACAAGATGAAGGAATGGCTCGGCGACGCTGGCGAGAACAAGCTCTCGGACTGGGACATCTCCCGCGACGCGCCCTACTTCGGCTTCGAAATCCCCGACGCGCCGGGCAAATACTTCTATGTCTGGCTGGATGCGCCGATCGGCTACTTCGCCAGCTTCCGCAACCTTGCCACGCGCCGGCCCGACATCGACGTCGCCGCGTTCACCGAAGCCGGCCCCGCCGCCGCCACCGAAACCGAACTGATCCACTTCATCGGCAAGGACATCCTCTACTTCCACGCCCTGTTCTGGCCGGCGATGCTGCACTTCGCCGGCTACCGCACGCCGACCCAGCTGTGCGTCAATGGCTTCCTCACCGTCGACGGCGCCAAGATGAGCAAGAGCCGCGGCACCTTCATCACCGCCCGCAGCTACCTTGACCAGAAGCTCAACCCCGAGTGGCTGCGCTACTACTTCGCCGGCAAGTCCAACGGCACGATGGAAGACGTCGATCTCAACCTCGACGACATGATCGCCAAGGTCAATTCGGATCTGGTCGGCAAGTTCGTCAACATCGCCAGCCGCTGCGCCGGCTTCATCGCCAAGCGCTTCGACGGCAAGCTCGGCGCCCACGACCCGGCCGCGGCCCTCGACTGGAACGTCGACGACATCGCCGCCGCCTACGAAACCCGCGACTTCAGCCGCGCGCTGCGCAAGATCATGGAGTTCGCCGATCTCGCCAACGGCTATGTCAACGACAACAAGCCGTGGGAGCTCGCCAAGCAGGAAGGCCAGGACGCCCGCCTGCACGTGGTGTGCTCGACCGCCATCAACATCTTCAAGGCCCTCACCGGCCTGCTCAAGCCGGTGCTGCCGGCGCTGGCCGCCCAGGTCGAAGGCTTCCTCGCCATCGACGCGATCGGCTGGAACAGCGTCCTCGCCCCGCTCCCCGCCGGCCACGCCATCAACGCCTACAGCCACCTGATGACCCGCATCGAACGCAAGCAGGTCGACGCCCTGCTCGACGCCAACCGCGACTCGCTCGCCCCGGCCGCCGGGGCGCAGCCCGCCAAATCCGCCGCGCAGAACGGTGCCGCTGCCCATTCCGAGCAGCGCCACGCCCAGCACCAGGCCCACAGCGCCGCCACCGAGGCCGCCGGCGCCGACGAGTTCGAGCCCTTCATCTCGATCGACGACTTCGCCAAGATCGACCTGCGCGTCGCCAAGATCATCGCCGCCGAGCACGTCGACGGCGCCGCCAAACTGCTGCGTCTCTCGCTCGACATCGGCGAGCCGCAACCGCGCCAGGTCTTCGCCGGCATCAAGAGCGCCTACGACCCCGCCACGCTGGTCGGCCGCCTCACCGTGATGGTCGCCAACCTGGCGCCGCGCAAGATGAAGTTCGGCCTCTCCGAAGGCATGGTGCTGGCCGCCTCCGACAGCAGCGGCGCCCACCCGGGCCTGTTCATCCTGTCGCCCGACGCCGGCGCCCAGCCGGGCATGCGCGTCAAATGACGTCCCGTAAGCCGCGTGTCAGCCTGCAACCCTAGCCTTCCCGCACGATGCCAGACAACCGTTCACCGCTCCCGCGCCTGACCCCGGCCTTCTGGGGCTGGGCGCTGCTCGACATCGTCGGCGTGCTGATCCTCGCCGTCGGCGCCGCCTGGCTGATCGAGGGCCGCGCCTCGATCCTGCCCGGCTTTCCGGCCAACGCCGTGCATGCCTGGTCGTGCGTCGTCGGCGGCGGCGCGCTGCTGTTCGTCGCCGCCATCAAGATGATGGTCGAAGTCATGCACGCCAGCTCGCGCCAGAGCCAGGCGGCCAACGACGCCCGCTTCCACTGAAAGCGCCCGCCGATGCCGCTCACCGCGTGTAAACGATGGATCGTCCAGCAGCGCACCGGGCCCGGCTCAACCCCTCCGCAAACCGCGCCTGCCGGCGCCACACCGTTATCCCCTCAATTGCGGAGGCTCCATGAAGATTTCCTTCCATCCCAAGCTCCTCGACACCCTGCCGGGCTACGGCAAGGGGCAGTTCGCCCATGATCTTTCCGCCGGCCTGACGGTCGGCGTGCTCGCCCTGCCGCTGGCCATGGCCTTCGCCATCGCCTCCGGCATGACGCCCACCGCCGGCATCTGGACGGCCATCGTCGCCGGCTTCCTGATCGCCGCCCTCGGCGGCTCGCGGGTGCAGATCGGCGGCCCGACCGGCGCCTTCATCCCCATCATCTACGGCATCGTCGTCGAATACGGCGTGCAGAACCTCCTCGTCGCGACGATGCTGGCCGGCGCGATGCTCGTCGCGATGGGTGCCTTCCGCCTCGGCAACCTGATCCGCTTCATCCCCAAAACAGTCGTCATCGGCTTCACCAACGGCATCGCAGTGGTGATCTTCCTGGCCCAGATCAAGGATTTCCTCGGCCTGCGGATCGACCACCTGCCCGGCGAGTTCTTCGGCAAGGTGCACGCCCTCGTCACCCATCTCGACACCCTCGATGTGCCCACCGTCGCGCTGTCGGTGGCGTCGGTCGTCGTGCTGCTGTCGTGGAACCGCGTCGCCCGCCGCTTCCCGTCCGTCGGACGGCTGCCCGGCCCGCTCGCCGTGCTGGTCCTCGCCACCGTCGCCAACGCGATCCTGCAGCTGCCGGTGGAAACCATCGGCAGCCGCTTCAACGGCATCCCGCAGGAACTGCCGCCGTTCGCGCTGCCCGAGTTTTCACTGGCCGCGCTCGGCAAGCTGATCTCGCCGGCGCTGACCATCGCCCTCCTCGGCGCCATCGAATCGCTGCTGTCGGCCCGGGTCGCCGATACCGCCATCGACGATCGCCACGACCCCAACCAGGAGCTCGTCGCCCAGGGCATCGCCAACCTCGTCGCCCCGCTGTTCGGCGGATTCGCCGCCACCGGCGCGATCGCCCGCACCGCCACCAACGTGCGCACCGGCGGCCGCTCGCCGGTGGCCGGCATGGTCCACTCGCTCGTGCTGCTCGCCGTCGTGCTGGTCCTCGCCCCCTTCGCGATGCACATTCCCCTCGCCACCCTGTCGGCGATTGTCGTCGTGGTGGCCATCAACATGGGCGAATGGCACGAATTCCGCGGCCTGCGGCGCTTCGCGCTGACCTACCGCACCACCTTGCTGACCACCTTCCTGGTCACCGTCTTCTTCGACCTGACCCTGGCGGTCGAGCTGGGCATGGTGCTGTCGGCGCTGTTCTTCATCTACCGCATGTCGAACCTGACCCGCATCGAACGCCTGCCGCTGGCCGAGCTGTCGATGCTGCCCGGCTTTCT
>SSSX01000573.1 GCA_015657735.1 Zoogloeaceae bacterium | reverse complement strand
GACGATGCCGCCGCAGCAGACGTTGATACCGGCGTCACGCACCTTGTCGAGGGTGTCGAGGCGATCCTGCAGGGTGTGGGTGGTGATGATCTGGCCGTAGAATTCGGGCGAGGTGTCGATGTTGTGGTTGTAGTAGTCGAGGCCGGCATCCTTCAGCTGCGCGGCCTGGCCGTCCTTCAGCATGCCGAGGGTGACGCAGGTTTCGAGGCCGAGGGCCTTCACCTCGCGGACCATGTCGAGCACCGGGGCGAGATCCTTTTCCTTCGGGCCGCGCCAGGCGGCGCCCATGCAGAAACGGGTGGCACCCTTGGCCTTGGCGGCGCGGGCGTTGTCGAGCACTTCGCCGAGGGGCAGCAGCGATTCCTTCTGCAGGCCGGTGTCGTAGCGGGACGATTGCGAGCAGTAGCCGCAGTCCTCGGAGCAGCCGCCGGTCTTGATCGACAGCAGCGTCGAGCGCTGGACGGCGTTGGCATCGAAATGTTCGCGGTGCACCTGCTGGGCGCGGAAGAGCAGGTCGTTGAACGGCAGGGCGAACAGCGCTTCGACTTCGGCGACGGTCCAGCGCTTGCGGGCCGGTGCGGCGGTGGGGGCGCTCTCGGCGCGGGTGACGGTAGCGGTCACGGTGGCAGTCATTGCGATTCACCCATTTTCTGGCTGTAATTATAAATTACCAAGCCTTTTAGTTTCCCCGAAGGGGTCCGGATTTGTCAAATCAAGCGCCTCGATGGCGCCGTTGGGTCGCCTCCGCGGTGCAGTTCGTGCTGCCCCAGCAATGTTTTGCCTGCGGCGCGCCGAGTGGCAACGACGTGCTGTGTCGCGCGTGCTGCGCCGATCTGCCGGGGGCCGATCAACCACGCTGCCCGGTGTGCGCAATTGCCCAGCCGCGTGGCGAAACCTGCGGAGCCTGCCTGCGCGACCGGCCATCTTTTGACGCCACGCGGGCGGCGCTCGACTACGCTTTTCCCGTCGACCGGATGGTGCAGGCGCTCAAATACGGCCATCGCCTGGCGGCGTCGCGGCTGTTCGTGGACCTGATGGCGGCGCTGCCGGTTCCCGAGGCCGATCTGGTGCTGCCGATGCCGCTGCATCCGTCGCGCCTGCGGGCCCGGGGATTCAATCAGGCAGCCGAGCTGGCCCGGCCGCTGGCGAGGCGCTGGGGCCTGCCGGTGCGGCTCGACGGTATCGCGCGTGACGTGGATACCCGGCCGCAGGTCGATCTGCCATGGAAAGCGCGGGCGGCGAACGTGCGCGGTGCCTTCCGCGTCACCGGCCGGGTCGACGGGCTGCGGGTGGTGGTGGTCGACGACGTGATGACCACCGGCGCGACCCTCGCCGAACTGGCGCGCACGCTCAAGGCGGTCGGCGCGGCCAGCGTCGAGAACCGCATCGTCGCCCGCACGCCGGCGCCCGGCTGATCGGCCGTCTTGTCCGCCCGCCGGCCGGCGGGCACAATCCGCGGCCCCGTCCCGAGGTC
>SSSX01000075.1 GCA_015657735.1 Zoogloeaceae bacterium | reverse complement strand
GATCGTCACGCTGCGGCATCGCCCGGCCGAACAGATCGTGCCGCGCCTGCAGCCGCTGGTCGAACCGGGCGGCGCCATCAGCAGCATGGGCGACAAGATCCTGCTGCGCGTATCGCCCGCCAACCTGGCCGAATTGCAGGCGGCCATCGCCGCGCTCGACACGCCGATGCGGCGCCTGCTGGTGTCGGTGCGGCAGGGCGCCGCGCAGCAAGGGGAGGGCGGCGGGGTCGGTTTTTCCGGGCGGCCGGGTGGTGGCGTCGTGATCCGCGGCGGGGCCGGCAGCACGGCGCGGGTCGACGACGTCAGCCAGCAGGTCCAGGTCGTCGAGGGGGGGCGCGCGCTGATCCGCGTCGGCCAATCGCTGCCGTTGATGATGCGCGAGTGGCGCGCGACGCCGGGCGGCTGGGTGCCGGTCGACGCGGTCCGCTATGCCGACGTGGGCACGGGTTTTTACGCCGCGCCGCAGATCGTCGGCGAACGCGTGACGATCGAGATCAGCCCGTCGATGGAGCGGATCGGGGAGGGCGGGGCGGTCGAGTCGTCGCGCCTTGCCACCACGCTGTCGGGGCCGCTCGGCACATGGATTCCGCTCGGCGCCAGCGAGTCGGCCAGCAGCCGCTCGGGCTACGGCACCGCGGGAGCAGGCCGGGACGACCGCCGCAGCGGTGCGCAGGTGTGGCTGCGCGTGGATGCGATCGACGAATGAACATCGACACCGCCTTTGCCGCCGACGGCCCGCTGGCCGCCGCGATCCCCGGTTTTTCGCCGCGTCCGCAGCAGGTCGAGATGGCGGCGCGCATCGCCCACACCTTGAAGGAAAACGGAGTGCTCGTCGCCGAGGCCGGCACCGGCACCGGCAAAACTTATGCCTATCTCGTGCCGGCGCTGCTCGCCGGTGGCAAGGTCATCATCTCGACGGGCACCAAAACGCTGCAGGATCAGCTCTTCAACCGCGACCTGCCGACCATCCGCGGTGCGCTCAAGGTGCCGGTCGGCGTGGCGCTGCTGAAGGGGCGGGCCAACTACGTGTGCCACTACCATCTGGCCCGCAATCTGGTGGACGGGCGTTTCACCACGCCGGAGGACGCCGCCCACCTGCGCGTCATCGGCCGCTTCATGGAGATCACCCAGAGCGGCGACAAGGCCGAGTGCCCCGAGGTGCCCGAGGACGCCGCCGCCTGGCAGTTCGCCACCTCGTCGCGCGACAACTGCCTCGGCCAGGAATGCCCCAACATCAAGGAATGCTTTGTCGCCGCGGCGCGACGGGCGGCGATGGACGCCGACGTGGTGGTGGTCAATCACCACCTGTTCTTTGCCGACGTGATGCTGCGCGACGAAGGCATGGGCGAGCTGCTGCCGTCGTGCAATGCGGTGATCTTCGATGAGGCCCATCAGTTGCCCGAAACCGCCAGCCTGTTTTTCGGCGAAAGCGTGTCCACGGCGCAGCTGCTCGAACTGGCCCGCGACACCCGCTCCGAAACCGTCGCGGCGGCCCGCGACTGCCTCGCGCTGATCGAGGCGACCCGCAAGCTCGAGAAGGCCACGCGCGACCTGCGGCTGGCGATCCCCACCGACAACGCGCGCTTCGGCTTCGCCCAGCTTGCCGACAACAAGGCCTTCCACGCCGCCGTCGAGGCGCTGGATGGCGAGCTTGGCGATTTCTGCACGATCGTCGAAACCCAGGCCGAACGTTCCGAGGGCCTCGCCAACTGCCTGCGCCGCACGCAGGAGCTGCAGCAGCGCCTGTCGCGCTGGCGGGTGCCGGAAGGCACCGACTGGGTGCGCTGGGT
>SSSX01000572.1 GCA_015657735.1 Zoogloeaceae bacterium | reverse complement strand
GCCGACGCCGAGCTTGCGCGTGGTGGGCGGAAAGTCGGCCGGACCGGCGTAGTCCATCAGCAGGAAGGGCGACATTTCCTCGGCGATGTCGCTGTAGGAAAAAATGCTCCGCACCGGAAAGCCGTCGCCCACCCAGTGGCCGCCGTTGCTGCGCTTGATGAATGCCAGTTGTTTCATGACTGCTCCCGGTTAGTCGATGTAGTGACTATAGAAAACAGACGCCCCGTTTAATAGATGGTTAAATGCGAAAACACTTTCTATTGGGGTGGAAGATGGATTTCAATCAGGTCGCGGTTTTCATCAAGGTGGTGCAGGCCGGCAGTTTCAGCGCCGCGGCCCGCCTGCTCGGCCAGCCGACGTCGACGGTCAGCAACCGGGTGGCGATGCTCGAAAAGCGTCTGGGGGTCACGCTGTTGCAGCGGACGACGCGCCGCCTGCATCTGACCGACGTCGGGCAGGTCTATTTCGAACATGCGGCGGCCGGATTGGTGCATGTGCTCGACGCCGAGGCGGCGGTCACCGAGGCGGCGGCGGAGCCCTGCGGCTTGTTGCGGGTCACCGCGCCGGTCGATGTCGGCGATCAGATTCTTGCCGCCATCCTGTGCCGGATGCGTGAGCAATGGCCCAAGGTCCACGTCGAGCTGGTCCTGATGAACCGCTATGTCGATCTGGTGGCCGAAGGGGTCGATGTGGCGATCCGCACCGGCCGCCTGCAGGATTCGACGCTGGTCGCCAAGAATGCCGGCGTTGCCCGCTGGGCGGCTTTTGCCAGCCCGGATTACCTCGCCGGCACGGCGCCGCTCGATTCACCGCAAGCCTTGCGCCAGCATTGCTGCCTGCAATTCACGCCGCTGGGCAAGGACGCGTGGACCTTCCACAATACCGATACCAGCCTCACGGTGCCGATGGCCGGGCAGGTCTTGGTCAACGATATCGGGCTGATCCGGGAACTGGTGCTGGCCGGCGAAGGCGTCGCGCTACTGCCCGTGTATCTGTGCCGGCAAGCCTGCGAGGACGGCAGGCTGGTGCGCGTGCTGCCCGACTGGCACGCCAAGGCCGACCCCATTCACATCGTCTATCCGCGGCAACGCTTCATGCCGCCCCGATTGCGGGTGTTCGTCGATCTGGCGGCGCTGGAACTGCGCAAATGGCTCGAAGCGTGATGCGCCGCGCCGGCACGCGGCCTGCCCCGCTGCCGGCCTCCGGCACGTTTTCCGCCCGGGCTGCGTTCATCCGCGGTCGACGACGCTTTTTGCAGCGATCAGGCCGCACATCTGAGCGGCCGGCACGGGCCGCGAGAAGTGGTAGCCCTGACCGAGGCAGCAGCCCAGCTCCCTGAGGATTGCGTGCTGCTCGGCGGACTCGATGCCCTCGGCCACCGTCAGCAGCGACATGTCGCGGGCGATGCTGATGATGGCGCGGATCAGCGTGATGTCGTCCTCGTTGCGGTGCAGCTCCGACACAAACGAGCGGTCGATCTTGATCACGTCGAAGCGGAAGTTGCGCAGGTAGGACAGGCTCGCGTAGCCGGTGCCGAAGTCGTCCAGCGACAGCTTGATGCCGAGGCCGACCAGCCCTTCGACGGTCTGGCGGATGCGCGCGTCGCGGTCGAGCAGGACGCTCTCGGTGACCTCGATCTCGAGCCGCTCCGAGCTGAGCCCGTGACGCCGCAGGGTGTCGCGCACCGTCGCGACGAAATCGCCCTGCCGCAGCTGGGGCACCGCCACATTCACCGCCATGCGGATCGGCGCGGCGCCTTGCGCGTCCCAGGCGGCGAGCTGCCGGCACGATTCGTCGAGCACCCAGGCACCGATCGGAACGATCAGGCCGGTATCCTCGGCTACCGGGATGAAGCGGTCGGGCGGTATCGGCGCCTCGCCGGTAGGCTGCCAGCGCAGCAGCGCTTCGCAGCCGACGATGCGGCCGCTGGCCAGATCCACCTGCGGCTGGTAGTGAAGGATCAGCTCCTGGCGGGCCAGCGCGTGACGCAGGCCGTTTTCGGTCTGCAGGCGTTCGGTCACCCACTGGTTGAAGTCGGCGGTGAAGAACTGGAAGTTGTTCCGCCCGACGCTCTTGGCGTGATACATCGCCGCGTCGGCGTTCTTGACCAGGGTTTCGGTGTCGGTGCCGTTGTCGGGGTAGAGGGCGATGCCGATACTGGGCGTGATGCGGAAGTCGTGTTCGCGGACGAGGTAGGGCTCGGACAGCGCATCGAGAATCTTGCGGACCACCGGGAGCGTCTGGGTGGGTTGCTCGAGGGCCGTCAGCACGACGGCGAACTCGTCGCCGCCGAGCCGGCTCACGGTATCGCTGTGGCGCACGAGGTGACGCAGGCGGGTCGCCACTTCCTGCAGAATCTCGTCGCCGATGGCGTGGCCGAGGGAATCATTCACGGTCTTGAAGCGGTCGAGGTCGATCACTACCGCCGCGACGCGTTTGCCGTCGCGCTCGGCAATCGCGATGGCCTGGGTCAGGCGGTCGTTGAACAGCGCGCGGTTGGGCAGATGGGTGAGGGGATCGAATTCGGCCAGCTGGCGGATGCGATCCTCGGCCGCCTTGCGCTCGGTCAGATCGAGGAAAGTGCCGATGTAGTGCAGCACTTCACCGGCCGGGTTGCGCACGGTGCTCACGCTGAGCAGCTCGGGATAGACGCTGCCATCCGGCCGGCGATTCCAGATTTCGCCGCTCCACGACCCGCTTTCGCGGATCGCCCGCCACATGCCCCGGTAGAAGGCGGCATCGTGGCGGCCGGAGGCGAGCAGGTTCGGGCGACGGCCGATCACCTGTCCGGCGGTGAAGCCGGTGATCTCGCAGAACGACGGATTCACCGCCAGGATGCAGGTCTCCGGGTCGGTGATGATGATGCCTTCCTTGCTGGTCTCGAAGACGCGCGCCGCCAGGTGCAGCTCGTCGGCCTGGCGTTCGAGGGTGCGCGCATGCTGGTCGAGGTCGTGGGTGTAAGCCCCGAGCTGCCCGCTCAGCCAGCGCGAAAACAGATAGGAGGCGATGAGGGCCAGGCCGATCGCCAGGCTGGCGATCAGGGCCACCGACGGCAGGCGGCTGGAAAAGGCGTGCAGGACTTCCTCCCGCTCGGCGGCGAGGGCCGGCAGCATCTCCTGCTCGAAGACCGATGCGATGACGACCATGTTCCACGGCCGGTAGGGTTGCACGTAGGAGGTGCGGGTGCCCATCGTGCCGGTGGCGGGCCGTGGCCACGGGTACTCCAGATAGCCGCCGCCGTTGTGGCCCAGTTCGAGGAGCTGGCCGCGGACTTTCTGGAGCGCCGGCGTGCCGACCGCCATGTAGTGCTGGCCTTCGAGTTCCGGCCATTGGGGCTGGAGCAACAGGCGCCCGTCGAGGCCGATCACGACGAAGCGTCCGGTCTCGCCGAAACGCCACGCCCGCAGCCGTTCGAGCCCTTCCTTCAGGCGGGCCTGGTGCCACAGGTGCAGATAGTCGCCGGTGCCGATCAGCCAGCCGTAGGGCTTGAAGACCTTCACGTAGGCGAGCTTGTCGGACATCTGCTGCGGGTTGTCGGGCGCGTACCAGCGGTAGGACGAGAAGCCCGCGCCGCTGCTGGCGGCGGCCAGCAGGCCGCGCATGATGTAGTGGCCGCTGTCGTCCCGGTTGTCGAGCAGCGACGTGCCTTCCCGCTGGGGAGCCGTCGGCAGCAGAACGCAGCGCCCCGCGCTGTCGTCGATGAAGTAGTAGCCACGGCCGTCGAAGAAACGCTGCGGCCGCAAGGCTTCGACGATCAGCCGCCGGACCTCGGCGTCCGGGCGGCGGCCGTGTTCGCGGTCGTAGATCGACTGGGCGATGCCCACCGCCATGTCCACCTTGTCGCGCAGCGCGGCCTGCACCACCGCCTCGGTGCGGGAATGCAGAAAATCGAGGTACCCCAGCGCTGCTTCCATTTCGGCGTTCAGGCGCGCCTGGCGCTTGACGGTGAAGCCGCTTTCCAGCCGGTCGATGATGCGCCGCTGTTCGTCGAGCCCGATGCTCAGGAAACTGGCGCCCAGCGCGATGGCCAGCACGACCACGACGATCAACGTGCCGGCCAGATGCAGGCGGGGCAGGTTGCGATCGTTGACGCGGATCTTCATGGGCTGTCGGGCAATTCGGAGCGGGAGGCGGGAGTGGCCGGGTCGTTGACATGGCGATCCGGCGGGCGGCATCTTTAACGACAATAATCCGCATTACTAGAGCGATAATTTTGGCGCTGTCCCCGTTGGCTGTGACGTCGTCTCAAGCACGCGTTCGACCCGCATCGCAGGCATCGG
>SSSX01000571.1 GCA_015657735.1 Zoogloeaceae bacterium | reverse complement strand
GCCCTGATTGCAATGGTCTATCGCGTCGGTGCGCCGCGCTTCCACGAGCTGGATGTGCATCAGGCCCGGCGTTCCTTCGAAAAACTGCAGGGCACATTCGGCGGTGAGCCGCAGCCGGTGTCGTCGGTGACCGACGTGCCGATCCCCGGCGTCCATGCCCGCGACGGTGCGATCATGGCGCGCCTGTATCGTCCCCTCGCCGCGGCCGCCGACGCCATCCTGCCGGTCACTTTCTACTTTCACGGCGGTGGCTGGTGCATCGGCGACCTGGCCGGCTACGACGCGCTGTGCCGCGACCTGGCCAATCACAGCGGTGGCGCGGTGCTGTCGGTGGACTACCGGCTGGCGCCGGAGCATCCGTTTCCGGGGGCGGTCGAGGATGCGCTGCAGGCGGTGAGCTGGTCGCTCGCCCACGGTGCGCTGCTCGGCATCGACCCGGCCCGCTTCGCGCTGGCCGGCGACAGCGCCGGCGGTACGCTGGCGGCGGTGACGGCGCTGCACCTGCGCAACGTCAATGGTCCGCAGGCGGCGCTGCAACTGCTGATCTATCCGTGCACCGATATCCTCAGCCAGCGTCCGTCGCGCCGCACCTACGCGAATGGTTATTTCCTCGATACCGAAAGCCTGGCCTGGTTTTTCGAACGTTATCTGCCGGATCAGGGCGACTGGCACGACTGGCGCGTCTCGCCGCTGCGTGCCGGGCGCTTCGAGGGCCTGCCGCCGGCAAGGTTCATCGTCGCCGAATGCGATCCCCTCACCGATGACTGCAAGGCCTACGCCGAAGCGCTCGGCACGGCTGGCGTGCCGGTGGCGGTGAATGAATTCGAAGGCATGATCCACGGCTTCTTCACGCTGGGAAAACTCTTCCCGAAGGCGCAGGAAGCCGTCGCGCTGGCCGGCAAGGTGCTGGGCGAGGCCCTGGCGCGCTGAGCCGTAAAGGCCTGGCGGCGGCTAGATGCAGACGAAGTTGACGACCTGCGGGCTGCTCGAACAGCTCCGCCCGAGGGCGAACTGGCCGCGGCCGCGCAGCACGACTTCTTCGCGCGACAGCAGGAATTCCCGTTCGCCTTCGATCTGCACGAAGGTGCCGTTGCTGCTGCGGTCGATCAGCACGAACTTGTCGCCGCGCAGTTCGATCTCGGCATGCCGGCGGGACGACTGGGTGTCGCCCACCACCAGATCGGCAGCCGGATCGCGGCCGATGCGGGCGCTGGGCCGCCCCGAGTTGAGGACCAGCGACGTCGAGTCCAGGTAGAGGCGCAGTTCGGGCTCGGTTTCGAGGAGGAAGTGGCCGCTCTGGACGATGGTCAGTTCGCCGATCGCTTCGCACATCAGCTCGCACAGTTCGACCGGCTTGGACAGCCCGCGCACGACCCGCGCGGGCAGCTTGTGGAGCGCCGAACGCCATTCGGGGCCGAGACGGCGGGCGGTTTCGGCCGAAGTGATGGCCTTGCCGGGGGAGGCCAGTTCGGCCAGCCGGGCGGCGAAGTTGACGGTGTCGCCGAAGACATCGGTGCCGCTGGCGACGACGGTACCGAAATGAAAACCGATCCGCACCGCGAGCCGCTGCTGGTCGGGGCCGGTGGCGGGCAGATCCTTGATGGTCTGGTGGATGGCCAGCGTGGCGTCGGCGGCGCTGTCGGCGTCGTGGAAAACCGCCATCAGGCCGTCGCCGGTGTGCTTGACGACCCGGCCGCGCTTGGTTTCGACCGCGATCCGCATCGCGCGGATGCTGCGGTCGACCAGTGCGAAGGCGGAGGAGTCACCGACGCGCTGATAGAGCTGCGTGCTGCCGACCAGATCGGCAAACAGAACAGCACATTCTTTGGCGGGGCGCGACGATTCCGACATCGGGGCTCGGGTGGGTCAGGAGGCGTGATTCTAGCGG
>SSSX01000570.1 GCA_015657735.1 Zoogloeaceae bacterium | reverse complement strand
GTTGGTCATGCAGGAGCCGATGAACACTTCGTCGATCTTGTCGCCGGCGACTTCGGACAGCAGCTTCACGTCGTCCGGGTCGTTCGGGCAGGCGACGATGGGCTCCTTGATGTCCGCCAGATCGATGTCGATCACAGCAGCGTACTCGGCATCGGCGTCACCGGCCAGCAGCGTACCGTTGGCGATCCACTCTTCCATGGCCTTGATGCGGCGCTTGAGGGTGCGGGCATCCGAGTAGCCGTTGGCGATCATCCACTTCATCAGGGTGATGTTCGAGTTCATGTACTCGACGATCGGCGCCTTGTTGAGGTGGACCGTGCAGCCTGCGGCGGAGCGCTCGGCGGAGGCGTCGGTCAGCTCGAAAGCTTGTTCGACCTTGAGGTCGGGCAGGCCTTCGATTTCAAGGATGCGGCCGGAGAAGATGTTCTTCTTCCCCTTCTTTTCCACCGTCAGCAGACCGGCCTTGATGGCGTACAGCGGAATGGCATTCACAAGGTCACGCAGGGTGACGCCCGGCTGCATGGTGCCCTTGAAGCGCACCAGCACGGACTCCGGCATGTCCAGCGGCATAACGCCGGTGGCAGCCGCGAAGGCCACCAGACCGGAACCGGCCGGGAAGGAGATGCCAATGGGGAAGCGGGTGTGCGAGTCACCACCAGTGCCGACGGTATCCGGCAGGAGCAAACGGTTCAACCAGGAGTGGATCACGCCGTCGCCCGGACGCAGAGCCACGCCGCCCCGGGTGCTGATAAAGCTCGGCAGCTCGCGGTGCATCTTCACGTCCACCAGCTTCGGGTAGGCCGCAGTGTGGCAGAAGGACTGCATGGTCATGTCGGCGGAGAAGCCGAGGCAGGCCAGATCCTTCAGTTCGTCGCGAGTCATGGGGCCGGTGGTGTCCTGGGAGCCGACGGTGGTCATCTTCGGCTCACAGTAGGTGCCCGGGCGGATGCCCTGACCTTCCGGCAGACCGCAGGCGCGGCCGACCATCTTCTGCGCCAGGCTGAAGCCCTTGCCAGAATCGACCGGAGCTTGCGGCAGGCGGAATAGGGTGGAAGGCGCCAGGCCCAGGGCTTCGCGAGCCTTGGTGGTCAGGCCACGGCCAATGATCAGGGGAATACGGCCACCGGCACGCACTTCGTCGAGGATTACCAGGGTTTTCAACTGGGATTCAGCAATCACGCCACCGTTTTTGAGGGCGGTGACCTTGCCGGAGGCGGCATCCACCTTCAGTTCGATCTCGTCGCCCATGTCCATCTGGCCGGCGTCGATTTCGATCGGGAGCGCGCCTGCATCTTCCATAGTGTTGAAGAAGATCGGGGCGATCTTGGAGCCCAGGCACACGCCACCGAAGCGCTTGTTCGGGACGTAGGGGATGTCCTCGCCGGTGAACCACAACACGGAGTTGGTGGCGGACTTGCGGGAGGAGCCGGTACCGACCACGTCGCCCACGTAGGCCACCAGATTGCCCTTGGCCTTGAGCTCTTCCAGGAACTTGACCGGGCCACGGACACCCGCCTCTTCCGGGGTGATACCGGGGCGCGGGTTCTTCAGCATGGCCAGGGCATGCAGGGGGATGTCCGGGCGGGACCAGGCGTCCGGCGCCGGGGAGAGGTCGTCGGTGTTGGTCTCGCCGGTCACCTTGAAGACGGTGAGCTTCTGGGACGCCGGCACTTCAGGGCGGCTGGTGAACCACTCACCATCGGCCCAGGACTGCATCACGGCCTTGGCGTTGGCGTTGCCCTTGTCGGCCAGT
>SSSX01000074.1 GCA_015657735.1 Zoogloeaceae bacterium | reverse complement strand
CGCCCTGCTGCTGCTCGTCAGCCGCGCCGGCCATGCCGCCCAGACCTCGGTTCTCGCCGTCCGCGTCTGGCCCGCCCGCGACTACACCCGCATCACCCTCGAAAGCCGCGAACCGCTCGTCTTCAACCATCAGTCGGTGCATAACCCCGAGCGGCTCGTCGTCGACCTCGAAGGCGTCGAGCTTAACGAAGTGCTGCAGTCGCTGCCCACCAAGATCACCGGCCAGGATCCGTACATCCAGCTGATCCGCGCCGGCCGCAACCGTCCCGGCGTGGTCCGCCTGGTCATCGAGCTGAAGGCCGAAGTCAGCCCGCAGGTGTTCACGCTGCGGCCGGTCGGCGAATACGGCCACCGCCTGGTGCTCGACCTCTATCCGACCGAACCGGTCGATCCGCTGCTGGCGCTGCTCGAAAAGATCTCGCCGGAAGAGGCCGCCGCCGGCGGCGCTCCCGCCCCCCAGCGCACCGACGACAAACCCCGCAAGACCGCGGAGGCACCGCGCCGGCCCGAACCGCCCCAGGCCCGTCGCGAAGCGCCGGCCGAGGAGGCGCCCCGCCCGGCCCGCAGCGACGACGAAGACACCGTCAGCCGCCTGATCACCGTCGCCATCGATCCCGGCCACGGCGGCGAAGACCCGGGCGCCGTCGGTGCCGCCGGCAGTTTCGAGAAACACGTGACGCTCTCCGTCGGCCGCCGCCTGAAGGCCAAGATCGACGCCCAACCCAACATGCGCGCGATGCTGACCCGCGACGCCGACTACTTCGTGCCCTTGCAGCAGCGGGTCGCCAAGGCGCGCCGCGTGCAGGCCGATCTGTTCGTGTCGATCCACGCCGACGCCTTCATCAGCCCCACCGCCCGCGGCAGTTCGGTTTTCGTGCTGTCCGAGAAAGGCGCATCGAGCACGGCCGCGCGCTGGCTGGCCCAGAAGGAAAACTCGGCCGACCTGATCGGCGGGGTGAACATCGGCGTCCGGGACAGCCACCTGGCACGGACGCTGCTGGACTTGTCGCAAACCGCAGCCATCAACGACAGCCTGAAAGTGGGCAAGGCGGTGCTCGGCGAGCTGGGCGGCATCAACCGCCTGCACAAGGGCGAAGTGGAGCAGGCCAGCTTCGCGGTGCTGAAAGCCCCCGACATTCCGTCGATCCTGGTCGAAACGGCCTTCATCTCGAACCCCGAGGAGGAGGCCCGCCTCAACGACGAGGCCTACCAGGACCGCATGGCCGACGCCATCGTCCGCGGCCTCAGACGCTATTTCGCCCGCAATCCGCCGATGGCCAAGTCCAAACTGGCCCGGCTCGACTGATCCGGGCAGGCCGCAGCGTTCAGCGGATGCACACCTTGCGGACCTGCTTCAGATCGGTCAGGCCGGCCATCACCTTTTCGATGCCGTCCTGACGCAGCGTGCGCATCCCTTCGTCGAGCGCGGCGGCCAGCAGCGTCGACACCCGGGCGCGCTCCTGGATCAGTTCCTTGACCCGATCCGAGCCGACCATCAGCTCGTGCAGGCCCAGGCGGCCCTTGTAGCCGCCGGTGCAGTGCTCGCAGCCCACCGGCTCGTAGAGCGTGAAGCGGCCGAGCTGGTCGCCGTAATGCGTGCGCCAGTCGGCCAGAATCCGCTCCCGCGCGCGCACCGGATCGTCCTGGAAGGACGCCGTCTGCTGCAGGTCTTCGCAGTATTCGTCGAGCAGGTGGCTGATCTCGTTGTCGGCCGGGTGATAGGCCTTCTTGCACTTGCCGCACAGCCGCTTGGCGAGGCGCTGGGCGAGCACGCCGAGCAGGGCGTCGGCAAAGTTGAACGGGTCCATGCCCATGTCGAGCAGGCGGACGATGGATTCCGGCGCGCTGTTGGTGTGCAGGGTGCTGAACACCAGGTGGCCGGTCAGCGAGGCTTCGAGGCCGATCGACACGGTTTCCCGGTCGCGCATTTCGCCGACCATGATCACGTCCGGGTCGGCGCGCAGGAAGGAGCGCATGACCGTCGGAAAATCCAGCCCGGCCTTGCGGTTCACCTGCACCTGGCGCAGGCCCTGCTGGGTGATTTCGACCGGGTCCTCGGCGGTCCAGATCTTCGTGTCCGGCGTGTTGATCGAACCGAGGATGGAGTGCAGCGTGGTCGTCTTGCCGGAGCCGGTCGGACCGCACACGAAGAAGATGCCGTAGGGCTTGGCGATGGTCTGCTGGAGGCGCTGGAAGTTGTTTTCGAGCAGCCCGAGCTGGTCGAGCGGCAGCGGCTCGCTGTTGGCGAGCAGGCGCATGACCACATCTTCGAGGCCGCCGGTGGTCGGAATGGTGGCGACCCGCAGTTCGATGTCGAGCGGCCCGAAGCGGCGGAACTTGATCTTGCCGTCCTGGGGCTTGCGCCGCTCGGAGATGTCGAGGTCGCACATGATCTTGATGCGGGTCACGATCGGGCTGCGGTAGCTCGACGGCACCTCGATGTATGGCACCAGCGAACCGTCCTTGCGGAAGCGGATCTGGGTTTTCTCCTTGCCCGGGCGCGGCTCGATGTGGATGTCGGAAGCGCCCTGCCGGTAGGCGTCGATGATGATGCGATTGACCAGCTTGACGAGTTCGTTGTCGGCCGCGGCGGAGACGTCCTCGGCGGTCGAGCTGCCGTCGCCGTCGTCGTCGGCCAGATCCGACAGCAGTTCGGTCACCGAACCGTCGTCGATCGATGCGCCGAAGAACTGCGCGACCGTTTGCTGGAACTCCAGGTGGGTCGTCACGCAGTACACCGGATGCGCCTTCGGGAAGACATTCTGGACCACCCGCGAGGCGATGGCGTGTTCCGGGTCGGTGACCAGAATCAGCATCCCGTCGGGGTTTTCCTCGAGCGGCAGCCACTCGGCCTGCTGGACGTAATCGCGTTTGAGATTCTTCAGCAGGTCGAGCGGCTTGACCCGATCCTGCCGGAACGGCTCGTAGGGCACGCCGAAGAAACGGGAAATCGCGCTGCCGATCTCCGCCGGCTTGAGGCGGAACGCCTCGATCAGCAACTGCTCGAGCCGGATTCCCCGTTCGCGGGCCTGGCTGGTGGCGGTCTCGAGTTCGGCGTTGGTCAGCTTGGCGTCATTGACCAGCCCCTCGTACTTCGACTTGGGCTGGACGAGCGAATGACGACGCTGCGAAAAGGCGATCGCCAGCGTCTGCCCGAGCCCCTGGACGCCCTCCTCGGCAACCGCCGAGAAGACTTCGCCGTTGCGGCTGTTGATCAGCTGGATGACCCCCATCACCTCGCCGTCGTCGGGATTGGCAATCGGCGCGACAAGCATCTGGTGGCAGCGGTAGCCGGTGCGCTCATCGACTTCGCGGCGGAACTCCATGCGCGACGAGATGGCCTTCAGCTCCCGTTCGTCGTAGGCGTCGTGGATGTTGAGCATCTGGCCGGTGAGGGCGACGTAGCCGGCGACGCTGTTCTCGGCGATCGGCAGACGGATCGTGCGGATGCTGTGCAGGCCGGTCTTGACCCGCGAGGAAATCGTCGTGCGGCTCTCGTCGACGACGTAGATCGTCAGGCGATCGGCAGCAAACAGCGCACAGATCTCGGCCGACAGCTCGAAGATGATTTCGTCGATGTTCTCGGTCGCATGGACGCGGTTGGTCACCGCCTGCAGACCCTTGAAAAAGGCCAGCCGGCTGGCAACATCGCCGGCTCCACCCCTGGTCACTGCGCTGCTCATAGTCTTGTCGAATCCGGTAAGCCCGCCACCAGCGGGGGCGGCATCTGCCAATGAAAGCCGGTACAACGGCGGGAGAGTCCACCGACTTGAGCCGGCGGCGCCACGCTAAATGACAAACTCGAGGCCGTTGTACAGCGCTTTCGGCGCAAAGCGCCCGCAGTAATTCGCGATCTCGTCGAGCGTCGTCTGCGCCCGGCTTGGCTTGAGATGGGTGATCCACACCTCGGGGTTGCCCCTGATCCGCTCGAGGAACAGCGCCAGCAGGCTCGGGCACAGGTGCCGCGAGGCCAGCGCCAGATCGTGCAGCGCATCGGGAAAGGCCGTCTCGACCAGCAGGTAGCGCAAATCGGGGATCTCGTTGATCGCCGCGATCAGCGGCTCGGAGTACGTCGTGTCGCCCGAAAAGACGAGACTCCCGTTGTCATCCGCTACCTGATAAGCCACGGCCGGAACGGTGTGCAGCGCCGGCAACGCGGTCATCCGGCGCCCACCGCCGAGATTGGCGGTTTCGCCGGCATGCATTTCCTGGAAGCGCAGGAACGGGTTGCCGCGATCAGGAATCGACGAGAAATCCGGCCACACCAGCCAGTTGAAGATATGCGAACGCAGGATGCGCAGCGTCTCGGGCGAACCATGCACGACGATCGGCATCGAGCGCGCCTCACCCACGGTATCGACGAGCAGCGGGATCATCGCGATGTGGTCGAGATGGGCATGGGTGACGAAGATGTGGTCGATGCGCAGCAACTCGTCGAACTCGAGGTCACCGACCCCGGTTCCCGCGTCGATCAGCACATCGTGATCGACGAGCAGGGCCGTTGTGCGCTGGTCGCGCCCACCGATTCCTCCGCTGCACCCCAGAACCCGCACCTTCATCTTTTTCTCATGGAATTCCGCCACGGTGGCATCCGGACAGCCGGCCTACGCATCGGAAATAAGTTCGAAGCCAGCACATCAGAATACGATTCTGCCGGAACATCGGCCGCCAGAAATATCACGATCGCCTTGCGCTTGCGCTACTGCGCCATCGCCTGCGAGAAAAACTCCATCTTCACGCCGGCGATCTCGATGATGTCATGATCATTCAGGCGATGGGCCTGGGCGTCGAGGGGCCGCCCGTTGACCACCGGGAAGACCGTACCTTCGACGTGAGTGATGAAATAGCCGTGGGGACGCCGGGTAATCACCGCAACCTGGGAACCCGGTTTGCCGAGGGTGGTCAGCGACTTCGACAATTCGAGCGTTCGCCCGGCGTGGGCGCCGCTGAGGATCTGGATCATTCCGATGCCGGCAGCCGGCGGCGCAGACGATGCCGCTTGCGGCTCCGGCGGGGCGGCCGCATCCGTCTGGCTGGCGGCCTGGGCAAACGACACCGCCTCGTCCTGCTCGCCCGCAGCCGGTGCGCCACCATCGGCGATGTATTTCAGCCGGTACTTGCCCAGTTCGATCACGTCATTGGTCTGCAGCACGTGCTTCTTGATCGGCTGACCATTGACGTAGGTACCGTTGGTGCTGTTCATGTCCTCAAGGAAGGCGTCGTTCAGGATGGTCACGATGGCCGCGTGATCGCCGCTGATCGCCAGATTGTCAATCTGGATATCGTTGTGCGGCTTGCGGCCGATGGTCGTGCGCTCCTTTTCCAGCACCATTTCCTTCAGCACCAGACCATCCATGCTCAATATCAAGCGGGGCATCACTCTTCCTATCTGAAACCAGCCTTAATCCAGTTCGGCACCCAGCCGCCCGGGCTTGCCGGACGACACAACCACAACCGATACATTATCCATGCCGCCCCGGTCGTTTGCCAGATCGACCAACTGCTCCGCAGCCACCCCGGGATTGCCGCCGAGGGCGCCAAGCACATGGGCAATATCGGCATCGGGCAGCATCTCTGTAAGCCCGTCCGAGCAAAGAAGATAGACGTCGCCGGACTGGAGCGTGGAAATCGTTACGTCGGGCACGACGCAGGCCGCCACGCCGACCGCACGGGTCAACAACCCGCGCAGGCTCCGCGCACCGCTTGCTTCGGAATCAATCATGCCCGCGTCGCACTGCTCCCGCAATACACTGTGATCGCGGGTCAGGCAGGTCAGCACATCGCCGCGCAAACGGTACAGTCGCGAATCGCCAACATTGCAGGTCAACAGCGTACCATCGCGCCGGAAACAGGCACCGACCAGCGTAGTCCCCATGTGGCGCAACGACCGATCGCTCACTCCGGCGGCAAAAACGACCCGGTTCGCATCGGCCACCGCAACCCGCAGATCACGCTCGCAGACCGGCTCGACCACGCATTTGTGCAAACGCCCGGCCCACGCATCGACCGCCAGACGCGCAGCGATGTTGCCACCGGCGTGGCCACCCATGCCGTCGGCCAGCGCAGCGAGTCCCAGTTGCGAATCGCAAAAGACAAAGTCCTCGTTACGGGCCCGCACCCGCCCGACGTCGGACAGCATCGCCATCTGCCAGGCGAGGGAGGCCGCGTGCCCCATCAACCGCCCTCACCCGTCGGTTCCACCCATGCAGCGGCACGTATCCTCAGTACGATGGAAAGAGGAACGGGCTTGAAGAGATCGTGCATGGTATGGATTCGGAGTGGAAGAATGGCATCGGCACGCAGGATTCTATCGCGCCGTACCCGTCATGCCTCATGGCAAGACGCCGCCCCGAATCCAGAACGACGCCTTGCGTGAGCCCCGAATTACGGAGCAGGCCTCCGACGCAAAATTCAATGCACATCGCGGCATGCGTTCAGACTGGCATCTGGACGACATCCGAATGATGACTCCCAGCTTAACCATAAGGCTGGTCGTGGTGATGACCGTCAACATTCGGCTGATGCAACAGCAGAAATCCCCACAGCTCCAAACGAGTTGCATGAGTACTTACCGCACCGACGTAGTAATCAATCCACCAAGCTAGCGGGTTCATGACTCTGACTCCTTTCTGATCTCGCTCCCCCGCTTCATAGCAAGTCGCTATCACGAACCGGGGGAATACTTCCACAGGACGGCAAGATTTGCACAATGCACCTCTCGCGACCCACGCCGTCAAGAGCATGTACCAGAATCAAAGTCTGGACACGAGAACTATGCCGCGCCTCCAGCACTCAAATGCTATTTGTGTTGTATTTTTCACAAACCCAAAGCACATCACCCCCTGAGGCCTGTTGCCTGAGGGGGTGAGTGTGGTGTAGGTAGTCTGACGATGACCTACTTTCACGCACGTGTGTGCACTATCATTGGCGCGGTCTTGTTTCACGTTCCTGTTCGGGATGGGAAGGTGTGGTTCCAAGACGCTATGGTCGTCAGACTGTAACTTGTGCCGTTCGTCGCGCGTGGTCGCGGTGAACGTCAAAGGGAAGAAGTG